>JAYQWJ020000616.1:0-1852 GCA_035829175.2 Candidatus Albibeggiatoa psychrophila | reverse complement strand
GTTTGGCAGAATGGTTAAATGTTTTGAGTGGACATCGCCAATAGGATAGCAATGACATGTTTGGGATGGTCAATTGAATATTCATCGAGATCAATCAATACAATTGAGTTTTGCATTTTTAAGAATTTCCAAGCTTTACAGTGGTCATAACACCGTATATGTTTGCAAATTGATGGTTATTTTCTTGATTAAAATGTGTGCTGTCAGCATATTCAGCAATACATTGATCTAAACGACTAATAATATTTTCACTAGACTATTCTATTTTATCATTTAATACCAATTTTCATTTTGTAGTTGCTCATTTATTTGTCATAAATTAATCGTTATTGATGACATCCCGTACCGTATTCCACCTTTCTCAAGCAACCACGCGGCGGTGAAATTTGCTGGAAAATGCTGCGCTATTCCACAGCCTACTTATTTGCTTTTATAATTTATCTGCGTAACTAACGTGAGTTATCACTCCAAAAATAGTGATTTAGAAATGGTTTAAGTGCTCCACATTGGTGAATAGCAAAACAATGCAGAACACATCATGAAAAAGGAGTTTCTTATTCTAAACTATAAGGTAAGCTTTGAATCTGTAAAGTTTTATCGGGCATTGATTCACAGTGAATAGACTCTTTTTCCAAAGCAATTTTTAACACCGCTAACAAGATGTAACCGCCATCTGGATGTGGTTGTAGATTTACAATTTGCCCAGCATTTTCATCTTTAACTCGCAATTTTTCACCAATTTCAGGTGCTTTATCTGCATCCAATTTAGCCAAATACATGCGGCGTTTCAAACTACCTAAATACTGCATTCGTGCCACGACTTCTTGACCTGTATAACAACCTTTTTTGAAATTCAAACCACCCAAGGCTTGCCAGTTCACCATTTGTGGGACAAATTCCTCGCTGAGTTTAGAATTGATTGTGGGCACGGCGGCTAAAATATCCAGCAATTCCCACGCATCACGTCCAACGGCTTGTGCTGATTCGGCTAACGTCGTCCAAAATGTCTGCATCAATTCGATATCGTCATGAATAATCCAATAACGTGAACTTGAACCCGTCGGTAAATTAATCACGGTAAGACCGTCGTGCAAAGTGGCTGCAAAAGGCTCTTGTTCTGGTATGGTTAATTCCAATTTCTGTAATAATTCGCTGCTATCATCACCTGCAATACCAATACAAATTAATTCATCGCTGACATCTTTCAATTGCACATCAGAACGTAATATAAACATTTTCAAGCGTTTAAATGTGGCTTCCATGCTGTCTTTAGGCAGAAATAAATAATAATCATCATGACGTTGGCAAATATAAAAACTGGTTAACATACGACCTTTAGGCGAACACCATGCGCTGAGTTGGGCTTTGCTGGGAAGCACTTGGCGAATGTCGTTTGTCAACTGACCTTGTAAAAAAGTTTGCGCTTCGCTACCTGAGACTTGAATCACCGCAAAATGTGAAAAATCAGCAATCACATTACTAGAAGATAAGGCTGATTTGCTTTCATCTTTTTTTGAACCAAAACTGACCACCTGTCCTGCTTCAATGATTGCATCTTGAGCTTGTAAAAAATTCTGCCATTGTTGCATCATTGCCTGTTTCCTTTAAACGATGTAAATATTGCTATAGCATATATGTGGCATTGTTTAGCAAAATAAAGGATATAGCAACAAGCTTGTTTTATCTTAAATTTAAAATCATAAAAATGGTGCTATAAACCAAGTAGCTCGTTACCAAATTCTATTTGGTAATGCCTGTCCATCAAGCTCTGCTTGAAGAAGTTCTTACAAAATCCTATTTTCTGCTGATTGAGAACGCCCTCCCTAACTTGTTGATTCCATCATAAATTAAA
>JAYQWJ020000615.1:0-2261 GCA_035829175.2 Candidatus Albibeggiatoa psychrophila | reverse complement strand
TCAAATTGCTGCTTAACATAAATTTATAGAGTTTATATTGATTTCTCAAATTTGCAAAACATTGCAATTATTAACCATCTGATTACAATTCGGACATCAAAAACCAAAATATAGAAAAATAGAAAACATGTCAAAACAACTACCACGTATTGCATTAAGCTCAGGTGAACCTGCTGGAATTGGGGTTGATATTTGCTTACAACTGGCTCAACATTCTGTGGCGGCTGATATTGTCGTTTATGCTGACCCCGAATTATTACAACAACGAATACAAAAGCTTAATCTCAATATTGGATTGGATATCCAAACCCAACATAAACCCTGTCAACATAAAATCGGGCAATTGAAAGTTAAACCAATTCAATTAGCCACGCCCAGTATTGCAGGTCAATTAAATGTTAAAAATGCAGCTTATGTCCTTGAAATACTAAGGCAAGCCTGTTACGACTGCCAAACAGGTGAGTTTGATGCACTAGTCACCGCGCCTATTCACAAAGGCATTATTAATGAGGCTGGGATTGCTTTTATTGGTCATACCGAATTTTTTGCACAACAAACCCAAACCGATAAAGTGGTGATGATGTTGGCGACGCAAGGCTTGCGAGTGGCTTTGGTCACAACCCATTTACCGCTAAGTCAAGTCAGTGCTGCGATTACTAAAAATAATGTAGAAACCACAATTCGTATTTTACATCATGATTTACAAACCAAATTCGGCATTGATAATCCTTGTATTAACGTGTGTGGATTAAATCCCCATGCGGGTGAAGGCGGGCATTTAGGCATGGAAGAAATTACGGTGATTGAACCTGTGTTAACTAAATTGCGTGCTGAGGGCATGTCATTATTGGGGGCATCTTCGGCGGATACCGCTTTTACAACCAGCGCATTGTTAAACGTTGATGCGGTGTTAGTGATGTATCACGACCAAGGTTTGCCCGTATTAAAACAAAAAGGCTTTGGCGCGTCAGTGAATGTGACTTTAGGCTTGCCGATTATCCGAACCTCCGTTGACCATGGCACAGCATTAGAACTTGCAGGAACAGGACGTGCGTTAAGCGATAGTTTATACTACGCAATACAAACCGCTTTAGATATGGTTGCGCATAGACGAGAATCTATATGAAATATTTTGTTTTTTTAATCATAACTTTAAGTTTACTACTCAACGCATGTTCCCAACAAGTTGCCTTTGGTGATTGTGATTATAGAGTGCGTACAGGAGAATGTTCACGTCAGGCGACAATCTATCCTCAAGCAATTGATATAGTGGCAACTAATTATGATGCGGCAGATAAACTGATAGCGAATGCCAAACAAAGTATTGATGATAAACAACGGATTTTAGTTACAACCATTGCGGATTTAAATAACTTAAATGACAGTGCGCCATTAGGTCGCTTGATTGGTGAGCATGTAGCATCGCGGATAACGGAGCGTGGCTTTAAAGTAGTTGAAGTACGCTTGCAAGACAGTGTGTCATTAGTACCGTATACGGGTGAGTTTATTTTATCGCGCGGGGTTAGAGAATTGCGTGAATTAGGTCGAGTACAAACCGTAAGCCGAATTGTCACAGGCACGTATACTGTTGCTGAAGATAGCATTTTTATCAGCCTGAAAATATTGGATTTTTGGGATAGTAAAGCGGTTGCCTCTTACACTTACACCTTGCCAATGACCAAAGATATTAACCAATTATTAAAGAAAACCAGAGCGTGGTGGTGGTTATAAAACACTTTCAAAACAAGCTAAAACAAAGGATCGTTGTATTATGATTGATCGCAAATATCATAAAGTCGTATTTGCATTTTTTATGGCATTGCTCATGTCTTGTTTGATGTCATTCGTGATTAGTATTTTTAATGTGGGTTTGGTGCATAATATTATGCAAATTTGGTTAAAAGCGTGGGCATTTGCGTTTAGTATTGCATTTCCTGCGGTGATGTTTGTATCGCCATTTGTACATCAACTAACCAATTGGGTATTAAAAGAAGAAGCCTCAGACATCTAATTTTATAGGCTTAAGATTAAAAAATGCTCGCTAAAAAAAAACAACACGGCTCTTTCCATTAGGTCATTTAACTGCTAGATTATGCTATAAAAATGAAAGCCAGAGGCACAACAAATAATGCGACACATCATCATCTTATGCTTGTTATTTTCTACTAATCTACATGCTGAAATCATATTAGATGGTAGCTTGGGGCAGCAAGTTGAACTTACAGGGCCAGAATATGCCATTACAGAAGCATTAGGTTCAC
>JAYQWJ020000614.1:0-4700 GCA_035829175.2 Candidatus Albibeggiatoa psychrophila | reverse complement strand
TAAGGAGATTGTGTTGTGTAAGGTCTTCTAAACCTTCGGGAAATTCAACAAGCGGCTTTCCTTCAGTACGTTTGATAATCACCACATCGAGAAACTGTTTTTTTGCAGTCAGTTCTTTTTCCAACACAACTTCATATTCTGAATCAAGAAAAAAGTCAGTCAAAGTTAAGCCGAAGGTGCGATGCCAGTTGATTTTGCTCATGAGGCTATTTTAGAGGGATATTGTTTTTTGATTAAGTATTTGTTTAAATTGAAGTCTTCTATAAAAATGATTTTATGAGTGCTTCATACAACATTGAGAATTGTTTTTTAAGTAAGGGAAAGATTTGTTTTTGGATTAAATTAATACGAAAGGTTTTTAAGAAAAATGCAATGGCTCCCCGAGACGGGCTCGAACCGCCGACCCAGTGATTAACAGTCACTTGCTCTACCATCTGAGCTATCGGGGAATTGCGTAAAGAAGTTGCGCATTATAGTAGGCTTATTTAAAGTTGTCAATATTTTTTTATTAATTAAAGTAGGGGAATCGCATTAAAAATATCTATGTCAAAATCAAGAAGAATCAGATTGTTGAGATGAATTAGTCAAAACTTTCATTGAATCAACTCGCTCTTTTGATTATGGCAAAATATTTTGATAGCGATGAATCTGTGATGCAGAGCTTCAAAGCCAAATTATTGCTGAATTGCCAATTATTCAGGCTGTGGATAAAAACCCATCATCCAATAATTACTCAATGAAATAAGGACATGTTTAGTGTTGTAGTGTGGAACTACTATAAGCGGTTAGATGTGAGTTTAATTGCAGAAGTCACGGGATTACCAATTGCTGAAATAGAGAAATTATAAACATAGGCAAAAAACTTGAGCTACATCAATCCTCTTTCATTAAGCGATATGCCCAAACCATCGCCTACCACAAAATGATCCAATACCCTAATATCGATTAAATCCAAAGCCTGTTTTAAATGTTGTGTGATGGCAATATCGGCTTGGCTGGGTTCAGCAATGCCTGAAGGATGATTGTGAGCGAAAATAATCGCGGCTGCATTATGATGTAAAGCCCGTTTAACCACCTCGCGCGGATAAACACTTGCCCCGTCAATCGTACCGAAAAATAACTCTTCATATTTTATAATACGATGTTTATTATCTAAAAATAGACAAGCAAATACCTCATGTTGGCGACCGCCGAGTTCTGTCAGCAGATAATTGCGCGTATCTTCAGGATTGGTTAAGGCATCACCGCGTTGTAAACATTGGCGTAAATAACGTTTGCTTAATTCAACACTGGCTTGTAATTGTACATATTTGGCTGGACCTAAGCCCTTTGCCTCACAGAAATGTTGCTGATCCGCGCCAAGCATACTGCGTAAATCACCAAATTCATTGAGTAAATCCCGAGCTAAATCTAAAGCACTTTTACCTTTGACCCCAGTGCGTAAAAAAATGGCCAATAATTCCGCATCGGTTAAGGCTTGTGCACCTCGTTGCAGTAGTTTTTCACGCGGTCGGATTTCTTCAGCCCAATCTTTAATTGCCATAACTATTAACGTGTATAACTCATCTGTCGACATGCAAATGAGCCGTCACAGACAAAGAACAACAGCAATATGCCGATGAAACATAATAAAATATCAATAATCGGTAGAATGCCAAACAGTTGAGCTGCGTTATAATGTTCAAAATAATAAGAAAGCCAGCTTCCAACCAAAGAAGTGATGTAAATGGGAATATAGGAAAAAAAGGACAGTGCCAATATCAGCGTTACCATACTGTCTTGTGCCCCCGGATTCGTGGACATGATATATAATGTACCGATGATTAAAATGGGCAATGGCAATAAAAATAAAGCAAAAACAACATTGGTAAAGATAATACGACGCTTAACAACGGTGAGGTCAATGAGTGATTTATCCATAATCGTATTAAATAGGCTCTGGTATTGCAGCTAAGTATATAGCACAATCATGTTGGATACATCAAATTATCAATCATTATGTCAGAATATCATATTAATTGGCAGCCAAATGCGAGTGTAGCGTCTTTAAAACGTCGTGCGGCACTATATCAAAAGATTCGGCATTTTTTTGCTGAACGGGAAGTGTTGGAAGTTGAAACGCCTGTTTTGTCACAAGCGGCTGTGCCTGAACCCAGCATCGAGCCATTAAGCACTCAATTATACCAACATCAAACTTTGTACTTGCAAACCTCACCAGAACTGGCTATGAAACGTTTATTGGCGGCGGGCAGTGGGGCGATTTTCCAGATATGTAAAGTCTTTCGTGATGATGAATTGGGACGTTGGCATAATCCAGAATTTACTTTATTAGAATGGTATCGACCCGATTTTAACCAAGAAGATTTGATTCAAGAAGTCAGTGTTTTTTTGCAATTTATTTTAGAGTGTAAACCAGCAAAAATAATGACTTATGAGCAAGCCTTTGAAACTTATTTGTCTATTAATCCATTCCAATGCAAATTATCTAAATTACAACAACTTATTAAAAAATATGGTTTGGACAATGTGAAGCAATTTGAGCGTGATACTTGTTTGCAGCTTTTAATGTCTTATGAAATCGAGCCGAATTTGCCGCAAGATAGCCCCGTTGTGATTAAAGATTTTCCTGCTTCCCAAGCCACTTTAGCTCGTAGAAAATCAGATAATCCACAACTTGCAGCCCGTTTTGAATTTTATTTTAAAGGCGTTGAATTAGCCAATGGATTCCATGAGTTAACTGACCCCATTGAGCAGAGACAACGTTTTGGACAAGATTTAATTAAACGTGCTGAAAATGGACAAACGATATTACCAATTGATGAATATTTTTTAGCGGCATTGGATGCGGGGTTGCCAGATTGTGCAGGCGTGGCATTGGGTGTCGATAGGCTGTTAATGCTGTGCTTGGGAGTCAATAATATTCAAGATGTGCTCAGTTTTTCAATTAAACATTGTTAAAAAAGGTGGAGCGCAATCCACCTCAATACATTATTCTTTAGCCCGTGACAAATAATCACCTGTTCTGGTGTCAATTTTTAATAAATCACCCGTATTGACAAATAACGGTACACGAACCACCGCGCCTGTTTCCAATGTTGCAGGTTTGCTGCCACCTGATGAAGTGTCGCCACGTAATCCGGGGTCGGTTTCAGTGACTGTAAGTACTACAAAATTGGGTGCGGCAACAGATAGAGGTTCACCATTCCATAAAGTGACGATACATGTTTCTTGTCCTTTCAACCATTTAAGTGCATCACCCATCGCAGTCTCACTCGCAGAATATTGCTCAAACGTTTCAGGGTGCATTAAATAATAAAATTCGCCATCGCTGTAAGAGTATTCTAAATCGATTTCAACCACATCCGCGCCATCAACACTTTCACCTGATCTAAAGGTTTTTTCTAATACACGTCCTGTTTTTAAATTACGGAATTTTACGCGACTAAATGCTTGTCCTTTACCCGGTTTTACAAATTCATTTTCAACAATTGAACAAGGGTCGCCGTCCAACATAATTTTAAGACCAGATTTAAACTCATTCGTGCTAAATGTCGCCATTTATAATTTCCTCAGATAGATTAAACGGCAATGATAACCAAATTATGAATCTTGAGCAAAAGTAGATTGCTATTATTGAAATTGTTTTGAGTTCTGGCTAAAGCAGCTTATTATTGATGTTTAGAAATAAAACAGCGTCTGAATCCCTAAAAAGAGTGTTTTTAAACTTGAATACATGAAGGTGTGATATGGAAAAAATTGGATTTGTTGGTTTAGGTATTATGGGTCGTCCCATGGCGTTAAATCTGTGTAAAGCAGGATATTCCTTGGCGGTTTATGCACGTCGCAGTGAGATGATGAATGCGTTGACTGAGGCGGGTGCGATTGGCTGTAATTCTCCGCAAGCTGTTGCTGAACAAAGTAATATTATTTTTACCATGGTGTCTGATACCAGTGACGTGGAGCAGGTGATTTTAGGTGAAAATGGTATTATTCATGGCGCAAAAGCTGGCAGTTTAGTGATTGACATGAGTAGTATTGCTGCACTGGCGACCCGAAAAATCGCAGAAACCTTGAGCGAAAAAGGGATTGAAATGTTGGATGCGCCTGTGTCTGGTGGTGATAAAGGTGCAATTGCGGGCACATTGTCGATTATGATTGGCGGTAAAGTTGAGCAGTTTGAACGTGCTAAAGCCTTGTTTGATGTGATGGGCGGTAATGTGGTGCATATCGGTGATAATGGTGCGGGACAAATCGCAAAAACTTGCAATCAAGTACTTGTATCACAAATGATTGCTGCGGTTGGTGAAGCATTAATTTTAGCCAAAGCGTCGGGTGTTGATCCTGCTAATGTGCGCCAAGCTTTATTAGGTGGATTTGCGGGCAGTAAGATTTTAGAAATTCACGGGCAACGTATGTTAGAACATCAGTTTGAACCTGGTTTTAAAGCCAAATTGCATCAAAAAGATATTAAAATCGCCTTGCAAACTGCTCATGATTTAGGCGTTGCATTACCGGGAACAGCATTATCAGCACAATATCTCAATGTCTTAATGGGAACAGGACAAGGTGAATTGGATTCTGCGGCAATGGTATTGGCATTGGAAAGTTTATCTGATGTGAAATTAAAATAATTTTTCTATAAATTGAACAGATTTAAGGATATTTAAGATTTAGACATGAAAACTTGTCAATCCGATTAT
>JAYQWJ020000613.1:0-2620 GCA_035829175.2 Candidatus Albibeggiatoa psychrophila | reverse complement strand
TTGCTTACTGATAAAGGTTATGTAAGAACTGAGAAAAAATGGGATGATTGGTATTATAAAACTAAAGAGAATGCGCATAATATAGATACACACTTGCAGCTTGAGCCACTACGCAAACTACTTATACACCCACCAATTATCGAAGTTGAAACAATTAATATTTGTAATGCAAAATGCAGTTTTTGCTTATATAAGGATAAGATAGTAAAGAAAAAAGCCATGGAGGATGACTTATTTGATGTGGTTTGTACTCAGATTGCGCAATATGGGACTGAACAATTGTGCTTAACGCCTATGTTAGGAGACCCATTATTAGACCCTCGGCTAGCCTATCATACACAAAAAATAAAACAACAAGATAACATGGGGATACTCCGAGTAGTTACGAATGGCTTGGCATTTGATAAACATAGCGATGAAGAACTGATTCAAATTTTTAACAATGTGGATGTTTTGGAAATTAGTCTTGGTCCAAACCAAGAAGTTTATCGCCAAATGTTTGGTGTTGACCGATTTGAGCACTTGTTAAAACAATTGCAACGCATTGTTTTGTTGATGCCACAGGTTACACATAAAATCAAAAAATTAATATTGTGTGGGCGAGCATGTGGAAAAGAATTTAGCGTTGATGAAAGATTATCAAAACTTGCATTGCAATTATGCGGTTCAGATAAAATATCTTGGACGCAAGAGTATATGGATTGGGGTGGAAAAATTGAGACATTGCCATTATCAACCCCTATTCTACGGGTAGATAATGCAAAAACAGCGACAGAACCATGTTACTACGGGCTAACACCACATATTTACCATGATGGCAAAGTTGGATTGTGTGCTTGTGCTGGTGCGGACGAGTCTTTACTGATAGGTGATTTATATAAGCAGAGTTGGCGAGATATTTTATTATCTCCTAAGCGGATTGATTTGATTTTTTCTTTTCTTGATGGCTGTATGCCAACTTATTGTAAAAAATGTTCTTTTTATAATTCCGTATCCAAGCATAAATCATTATCCAATATAGCTTGGAAAACTATTAAGTTCCAATTTCCAAATTTACAACAAGATTTAACAAATGTTACCCCTAAATTACAATTAAAAAAATTATCTACAATCACACTTCAACAACGTGAAACATTATTTACGCAATATCTACATCGCGCAAATGGTGTACTGCATTTAGGAGCGCATTTAGGTCAAGAAGCAAAGAAATATGCTGAACAAAATAAGCCTGTAATATGGGTTGAAGCATTACTTGAAATTCATGAACGGTTATCTAAGAATATTGCTGAATATCCATCCCAAAAGTCATTTTGTGCATTATTGAGTGATAAAAATGGGATTAAGCAAACATTTTATATATCAAATAATTCAGAAGGAGTTTCTTCTTCACTGTTTGAATTTGGAGAATATGGTACGGGAGATCAATCATTATGGCCTAAATTAAATCTACATATGTCTCAAAAAATTGAGTTATCAAGTGTATGCTTAGATTCCTTGTTTAAAGAAAATAAATTAGATTCAAATAAATATAATTTTTGGATTTTAGACCTTCAAGGTGCTGAACTACTTGCTTTGAAGGGGGCTGAACAATCATTGGGAGATTGTATGGCGATTTATGTAGAAGTCAGTACCGTGCCTGTTTATAAAAATGGTGTATTGTGGTCTGATTTGCAGCAATGGCTGACTGATAAAGGTTTTATGGCTCTTTGGCAACCTGAGAATGCGCATGATGATGTGTTATTTTGTAATAAAAAAGAATTAGAAACTGTACGTCGTCAATTCCAGTCAGAACACTATTTAAATCATAACCATAAACGTTTAGAACATCTTGCTTCTTTGAAGCTGCCATTTGAAAACAAAAAAGTTTTGGAAGTAGGTGCTGGTGTTGGAGATCATTCTGGCTTTTATTTAGAAAAAAATTGCCAGATGACGATAACGGAAAGTCGCCCTGAAACATTACTTTTTTTGGAACAACGTTTTTTGGACAATAAACTAGTTACCATTCAACAGCTAGACATGGACAAGCCCCATCTTCTCAATGAAACATATGATGTTATTCATTGTTATGGTCTGCTTTACCACCTGAAAAATCCACAACCTGCGCTCAGTTTTATGGCTAAACATTGTACGGGTTTGTTACTGTTAGAAACTTGTGTCTCACATGGCGAAGAACAAACCATTAATCTTATTGATGAGCCTGCGTGGGATTATACACAAGCCTTTTATGGTGTAGGTTGCCGCCCAACACGTACATGGATATGGGAGAAGTTAAATGAACATATTTCCATATGTATATGTTCCTAAGACCCAACCAAACCATGAAGATTTCCCCTTAAATTGGGAAATCAATGCTATGAATACTAAAAGTAAACTAACCAGAGCTATATTTGTCGCCTCTAAATATAGCTTGGATGACAATCCATTATTACTAGATGAATTGCCATTGAGTTATCAGTCAATGTTACTGTGATAAAGTAGAATTATGAAAAATACAAAAATCTTCATCACTACCCCATGTTTTAACATGAAAGAAACTATTGATAGAACAATTTCAAGCGTTCTATTACAGTCTGGTGACTTTGAAATTTATTATCATGTGCAAGATGGGGGTTCAAGTGAT
>JAYQWJ020000612.1:0-5386 GCA_035829175.2 Candidatus Albibeggiatoa psychrophila | reverse complement strand
AGTAAACAAAAAAGGAGAAAGTCATGATTCAAAATAGCGAAATAAAGAGATTAGATCATTTGGGAGTCATAGCAGGATTGATAAAAGAATTGGGATTGAAGGAACTGTACTGATATATAATATTTGAGACATTGCAATAATAGGTTGTTTGCATCAAGGAATGTTAGTTAATCTTAGGAGAATTGTCTATCCTTTAGATAGTATAATAGTCGCGTTTAGCAGAGCACTTCAATTGATTTTTCACTATTTAAAAACTGGGGAAAAACATGTTAAAAATATTACTAATTTATAGTTGTATTTGCTATACAACGACCAGCTTTGCGGCTGAAACTAACTTGATTTCATTTCCGACAGACTCACAATTGTTTGCTGAGCAAAATGGCATTAAATATCTATATGCCGACTTTGTATTCCCATTTGATAGCTCACAACTAACTAATAATTCAATGAATTTCTTAGATGGCATCACGCAGGCAATACTTGAAAATCAAGATAGGATTGTTAAAATTTATTTGGTAGGTCATACTGATTCGAGTGGCAATCCAGAATATAATTTACAGCTTTCTGAACAACGTGCTCAAGTCAGTTGCTATTATTTGCAACAGCAAGGTGTGCCAGAAGAATTATTGCAGATTCAAGGTCTTGGTGATTCAAAGCCATTCACGAGTAATAATATTTATGAAGGACGTGAGCGTAATCGGCGGGTTGAAATTATCTTAGCCATTCATTGAACTGAATATAAGTCGCTTATGATTTTAGATGTATTGACTGATTTTAAACAGATTGCTCAAATCGCTCATGAAAATGCAAAAAACAAGGGTTTCTGGGATGATGAGTTTAAACATGGAAAACCGCGTAATAACGGCGAAATACTGAGTTTAATTCACGCTGAAATTTATGAATTACATGAAGCATTGCTGAATCCTAGCCAAGTGAGTAAAAAAATTGCATATTCAAAAAATACTCAAGTTATTTATGAGTTTGAAGAAGAGCTGGCTGATATTTTAATTCGCCTCGCGGATATGGTTTTAAGTCGTCATTGGACGATTTGGGACTATTTTGCGATAGAAAGCCCTTTTTATCATAAAACCGTGCAAAGTTTACAAGATTTTGAAGCTTTATCAATATCATCTGAGCAGTATGATTTTGTGCGGGCTAATGTAATATGCAATTTTTTTCACAGTTGTTTAGGACAAGTAACAGAAGCATTAAGAGAACAGCATCCACCTATCCACTTAATTTGTTTAGCATTTTCATCAATGGTACGCATGATGGCATATTTAGAAACTACGTATTATTTCAATATCAATCGCGCAATTGGCTTAAAGCTGGAATATAATAAACATCGTCCGCACATGCACAACAAACAATTTTAACCTTTTCACTACAGATAATTAAACCAATATGATAAAAAATGATTTACCGCTCAATATTCCTTTACTTGATAAAGGTTTTGTTGAATTACAAGATTTTATGGGAGACGATCTTGCGATTGTCAATGCTGCGCGGGTGTCATTTCTTGGCGAAAGCAAAGGTGATATGAAAGATAAAAAATTGCTCAATTATCTGTTACGCAATGCGCATACTTCCCCGTTTGAAATGGTCGAATTTAAACTACGGGTGAAATGTCCTTTATTTGTTGCACGGCAATGGATGCGGCATAGAACTTGGTGTTTGACTGGTGATACTGAGATTACTTTTAATCGTCCAGATAGATGGGCTAAAGGTATTCACACAAAGCAAACAGGAAATAAAGGGCAATCTTTTACGCTGGAAAGATTGTATCATTTATGGAATACACCCAACTATCATGCTCAAATTAAAAACATGTTGCTACGTGTATATGATGAGAAAAATGCTGTTTTCACTGTTTCGCATATAAAGGATGTTTTACATAGTGGCGTAAAAGAAGTTTTTGAAGTCACTCTTGAGGATGGTAAAAAACTAAAATGTAGTAAAGATCATCAGCTATTAACAACAAATGGCTGGCAACGTTTAGAGGAAGCGGTTGGATTAGAAATAACAAACTCTGGCAAAGCAACAATGTCAAAAGATTGTTATCTAACAACTAATGGCACAACAAATTTATGGCGTAGTCATGATTGGATGTCTGCTAGACGTAATGAAGGGTTGTCTGTTCAGCAAATTGCAGATCAGGCGGGTTGTTCTTATCCTAATATTCGTAAATGGTTAAAAATCCATGATTTGAAATTTGATCCACTTCAAAATCTCAATGGCGTTAATGGTAATCCTGTAAATAGAATCTTTACTGAAGAACAAAAGAAATTTGATTATACTTGCCAAGTATGCGGTGAAAAAAAGAGTAATTTACACGCTCATCATGTGAAATCTGTTGCTGAATATCCAGAATTAGCAAGAGATTTTGATAATCTTGTTACAGTATGTAAAGATTGCCACATAGATATTCATCGCAATAATGAAATGGCTAGAAGTGATAAAGGCACACCTTTGGCAAGTCAATATAAAAAAGTTGTTAGTATTAAACTTTTAGGTAAGCAAGAAACTTATGACATAGAAGTTGAGGGAGAACACCATAATTTTGTTGCAAATGGTATTGTTGTTCATAATTCTGTTAATGAAGTTTCGAGACGCTATACATCTGAAGAGTTAGATTTTTATATCCCAGAAACGTGGCGGTTACAATCAACTGACAATAAACAATGTAGTGGTGGTGATGCGGAACAAGAAAACCAAGCTCAATTTACCCAACAAATGCAACAACATGTTGATAATGCCTTAGCGACATATCATCAAATGGTTGATGCGGGTATTGCTCGTGAACAAGCACGGATGGTGTTACCGCAAAACATGTATACCACCTTTGTGGGTAAAGTCGATGCGCACAACCTAATGCACTTTATGCGTTTGCGTATGGATGAGCACGCTCAATATGAAATTCGAGTGTATGCCGAAGCCATTTATGCGCATTTCTTTAAAGCGGTTTTGCCTTGGTCAGCAGAAGCATTTGAAAAACATGTATTGAAAAAAGCATAAGCTGTAAACAACCTGCTGGGTTTGTGCTAGGGCAATCACATTAAAATATGGCATGATTTTTAATTTATCATGGAATCAACAAGTTAAGAATGTAGCGTTTTATAGTCACGCAAAAAAATACTTTCCTACTTTTTAGTTAATTGATTTTCAAGGAATTAAATTTTAATGTGATTGATCTGATAAAAAGTCTCGAGCTTAAGAGCGTTGGCAATCTTGATCATTATGAAGACTGCCAATTCTCCGTATTTTGCCTATTTTAAGCCAATTTCACCTGTTTTTCACGACGATAAAAAGCAAAACCAATCCCCATTAATGCAATAAATAGTGGAATCAAGCCAATATTAAAAAATTTCATTTGGCTTTCTAGCATTTCAATATCTTTGCGTAATTGGTGTTGTACATCACGTAATTCCTTACGAATTTGGATTTTTTGCTCACGGAAACGCTCAAGTTCCTGACGCTGTTCTGAGCTTAACAATAAGGCACTGCTACCTTGTTTTTTGCTTTGTAATTCAACTAATTTTTGTTCAGTTTGATCTAAACGTGCTTGCAACTCTTGTTCTTTTTCACGAAAACGTTGTTCAGCTACTTTTTGAATTTGTTCTACTTTGGTAAATGGGCGCGTGAAATTACCACGGCTGCGGACACTAATTAAGTCATTGTTACCCATCAAGCTTTCGATTGAATTGGTTACAAAATCGCCATTGGACGCTAAAGGAATTGCAATCCGTTGACCTAAAAAGTTTTGCACTTGAACCCAGAATTGATCTTGCAATAAATCAGTATCAGCAACCACAATCACATTAATGCTATTTTTTGATTCAGTGATATGGGGAACATCTATTTCAGGTGTCGGTGCAGCAGGCTGCTCGGTATTTTCTTCAACGGCAG
Source organism: Candidatus Albibeggiatoa psychrophila (assembly GCA_035829175.2). Lineage (GTDB taxonomy): Bacteria > Pseudomonadota > Gammaproteobacteria > Beggiatoales > Beggiatoaceae > Albibeggiatoa > Albibeggiatoa psychrophila. The sequence continues at coordinate 1,480 of JAYQWJ020000612.1, read as the reverse complement.
GTTTGCCATCAGGAAATGCGGTTTTAACTTGTCCTGTTACCCGAGCGGCTAAAATAAACTGTTGCTCTGGCTTGAAGTCTTTAACCATCGCTTCTGGGTCTGCAAACATGCCTAATTTAGTGCTGTCCATTGCCATTGCTTGCTCGGAACTCATCAACAATGATGTCCACTCAGTGCTTGCACCATCTTTATGAGTCAAACTTCCTGCGGTTGCTAGATTCACATTGCCCAAATCACCCGTCACAATGTCATTCGCGCTAAAGAATTCTGGGGAATTTAAATCCATATAAACAGGATATTCAATCACCACGGCACGTGAACCTTTGCTAATCTGTACCCGTTGCGCAAGATTCATATCAGCAACCACTTTACCTTGTAATAATTCAACACCCCATTGCTCAAACAATTTAGCTAAATCGGAATTGCGCGGTGCATTCATATTGGCGAAGGGATTTTGTGGATTCTGTGGTGGGGTATCAGTTTCTGAATAAGGGTCAACGAAAATCATTGCGCGACCGCCTGCCAACACAAATTGATCAATTGCATACAAGGTGCTATCCGCTAATGCTTTAGGATGTACCAGCATCAATACATCAACATCACTTTCGATGCTAGTTGCCGTTGTTTCAATATTTCGCACTTCAAATAATTGACGTAATTGATCCACAATCATGATTGGCTGTTCAGCATTTTGCATAAACGGACTTGGATTACCTTGAATCGGTAAGCTACTCATAATGCCCATCACAGGCTGTTTAGGATTGGCTAATTTATAAACCAATTTACTCAAATCATATTCTAAAAATGATTCTCTATCTGGCTGGAAAAAGCTGATTTTCTCTTCAGTATCAAGCGCATTTGTGCCGACTAAACCAAAATAGAAGGTGGTGTTACTGTTATCTAAAGGCACACCTTGTAAACCATAACCCACAGCACGGTCTTCTTGCTCTGAAAATGGTTCGGGATCAATGATTTCCAAATTCAAATTATTACCTGCATAACGCTGATATTCTTCCAATAATTCTTTAACCCGATTGGCATAACTGTTAATCGCTGGCAGTTGAGTGGCGAGTTTTTCAGATAAATAAAAGCGTAAGGTGACAGGTTCGTCAAGATTAGCCAAAATATTTTTTGTACCTTCGGACAAGGTATATAAATTGTTTTCCGTAAGGTCTAAACGCAGTGACTTTAAAGTCGTGTTACTCAAGACGTTAATGGCTAGAAATAGCGCAAGTCCAATCAGCAAGCCCGTCGTGGTAAGCAATTTCTTCATATACTAGACTCCATTCATTAAATTTTATGAGGTTTTTGAGCATGTATAGTGGGCGCAAGAGGTATTTTTTCAAGAGTAACAGTTGAAATTTTAACGAACTCCGCAGTATTGATTTAAGCAGTTTATTTGCTCACTGGCAAAATAAGTTTTACACGCCCGCATTTTTTATTGCGTAAGGACTGCGAATCCTTATAAAGATTAACAGCC
>JAYQWJ020000611.1:0-6861 GCA_035829175.2 Candidatus Albibeggiatoa psychrophila | reverse complement strand
AAAAACAATTGCTTATAAATTTAATTTTTCGATTAATCTATATATAACTATTTTAACTCTAAAAATATGCTTGTAAGTGGTTGATTTTAAAGCTTGCAACATCTCTAGTGAACAAGATTTCCAGGCTCAAGGCAAGTCTGCGGGAGGTCTTAGCACCAAGATACATACCGCTGTTGATGGTTTATTAGGTAATCCTGTTAGGTTCATCTTAACCAGGGCAAGGGGGACAAGACTCAGAATCAAATCAGGCTGAGGCGTTAATAGAAGGGATTGAAACTAACTATGTATTAGCTGATAAAGGTTATGACTCAGATAAGCTTATTCAAGTTATTCAAGAAAATGGAGCAATAGCCGTTATTCCACCTAAAAAGAACAGAATAGAAATGAGAGAATTCGATAACATATTGTATAAAGAAAGAAATCTTGTAGAACGCTTATTTCAAAAGATAAAGCACTACCGTCGGGTTGCTACGAGATACGAACGTTCTGTAACCTATTATTATTCCTTACTTTATTTGGTTTTTTCGGTTATTTGGCTTCAGTGATTGAGAACGCCCCCTATATTGGAGATTGTTTATTATTATGGATATTGCTTATTTTATTACGCCTCATGGTTTTGGGCATGCTGCTCGCGCTACTGCTGTGATGCTAGAATTCCAAGAAATATTTCCTAATATTCATTTTCACATTTATACAACCGTCCCTAGGCAATTTTTTGAAACCTCATTAATTAAACAGTTTAGCTATCATAAAGTTTTAACTGATATTGGAATTGTACAAAAAACGCCATTTGAGGAAAATATTCAGGTAACTATCCAACATTTAAAATCTTTTATTTCTTCTTTAGATTCTCAAGCATTTTCTATTAGTAAGCAGCTAGTTAAGCATCAATGTTGTCTTGTACTATGTGATATATCTCCATTAGGTATTAAAGCAGCAAAAGTAGCGAACATACCTTCTGTACTTATTGAAAACTTCAGGTGGGATTGGATTTATAAAAGTTATGGAGGTCAACTTGCTGACTTCTCTAATTATTTTAAAGAATCATTTGAAGAGGCTGACGTACATATTCAAGCTACTCCATTTTGCCAAAAAATAGAAACTGCCAATTTAGTTGTCAATCCCATTGCTCGTGTGCCTAACTTATCTAAAGAAGAAGTTAGAGCAAAGCTAAATATTCCAAATCAAGCTAAGGTGGTTTTATTGGCATTAGGTAATATGGTCGATATGCAGTATTTACCGAAAAAGACAAATACAAACGAAATTCTATATTTCATTGTCACAGGCTCTTTTAAAGAAATTAAATGTGAGGGCAATATTATTTTTATACCACAATATAACTATCTTTTTTATGTTGATATTTTAAATGCTTCTGATGTTGTCATTGCTAAGGCTGGTTATAGTACTATTGCAGAAGTTTATTTTACTGGTATTTCCTTTGGATATGTCACTCGACAAAACTTCGCTGAAATGAAAGTGCTATGTGAATTTGCTCATCAATTTATCCCTAGCATGGAAATTTTAGAGTCAGAATTTCAATCTACTTTATGGTTAGAAAAGGTATTAGGATTACTTCATTTCAAAAAGATAGAACGTAAACAAGAAAATGGGGCTAAACAAATCGCACAATATATTATAAAACACGCCACTTTTTTACTAAGCTGAGTTAGAGGATGTTCTCAATTAAATCCAAAAAACTAAAAATGCTTTAATTACCAACTACTTACAATAACTATATATTTCAAAATTTTATTTAATTTTTATCTTTAAATTCAGCGTATTACCAATCAAATAAGAATATTCTCTAGTGTTTAAAAACTTTTTTTGACAAATCAAACCACTGATTCCAGACTAAATATTCTTTTGTTTCCATGGGTATTAAATTTTTATTTTTAGTTAGAAGTTTTCTATTAATAAAAATTAAATCAGCTTGCCAAAATGCACCAGCATAATATGATAATTCTACAATATCAAAAAGCATAAACCCATGTTTTTCAAGAAATATAGAGCGTTCAATAAAGGATTTTTTAGTTACCTCTATAATTACTATATTACATTTTTGAAGGGTATTAATAGAACCTTCTAATATAGACAATTCATGCCCATCAACATCTATCTTTAATAGATATGGTGGTTTAGCAATCATATTCTCAATATATGAATCTAATTTTGCTTTAGATATAGGCTTGCAAGCTACAACACTATCGCTAATAGGAACATATTCATGATTTATCTGAGAATGAGTTACTATGTTATTTTTTTCGGCAGAAATAAGTAATTGCCATGCTTTACCATTTTCATTAGACAGTGCAACTTGATGTAAGTTATGTTTTATATTTTTGTAGTTGTGTTCTATTTTCTCAAAAAATGTGTCTACTGGTTCAAATAAATGATGAACTTTATTGGGAAAAAACTTCATAAGTGGGAATGTACCATATAAAACACCTACATCAAGCACGGATTCTATATCAACCCCAAGAGAAATAAGAGTTTCAAGAGAATCAAGCATTGTTGGAATACGATCAGGTATTGGCATATTTATTTCACTAGTTAGCTATGAGTATTAGATAACAATTTACTAATAAATTGTTTATTATACCTTGTTGGTACAACACATTTAGAATTAAGAGTTACTTCTTGATATTTAAGATTTTTATTGTTTTTATAAAAATTTTTAAACGAAACTTCTTTAATTAAATTAAACTTAGCATTTTCAAGAGATGCTGCATAAATATTTCTTTCATCCTCAGAAATAATCAAATTCATTTCATTATAATAATCATCCATTAAGTTATAGGAAAGTTGCTTATCATGTAAACGAAACTTTCCTAATGACCATAAAACATGGATAGGATCAGTTCTTTGGGCAAACCGCCTCCAAATATCCCAATCTCCACACAATTTTAAAGATGAATCAAGTCCTCCGACATCTTTCCATAAATTATGTTTCCAAAAACAACCTTCCTGCTGAATAAACCTCCATAAAACCCCGTCACATAAACCATATTTAATAATTTCGGTTGGGTATTGTAAAGTTAAATAAGATAAAGTTTCTTGAAATTTTCCACATCCACTAACAGGATTGATAATCCACTCTTCTGTTGGATTGTCAGAAAATATTTTTTTGACTGAGGCAAATGCGCCACCAGTATATACATCATCTGAATTTATCCAAGAACAAATACCATCTATAGGTGGTGAAAGTTTGTCAAATCCCTTATTAATAGCATCATACATGCCCAAGTCGGAGCTACTATTGTATGAAATTGATATGCCTTTGCATCTTATAATATTGGAGTCAGAACTAGAAGCCGCAGACTGCCACCATTTTATTTTTTCAAGAGTAGCATCACTAGAGCCACCATCTTGAATATGATAATAAATTTCAAAATCCCCTTCTTGTGAAAGGACGCTCATAATTGTACTATCAATAAACTCTTCTGAATTAAATGTTGGTGTTACTATATAAAAAACAGAAGTCTGCAATTCATCTGCTTGAGTTGGCACAATTGTTATCTTATCTTTTTCCTTTGCTTCGTAATGCTCCAAATTTAAGGAAATACATCTTTGTTTTGCAAAGGCAATAAGTGTTTTTGTAAAAATACCAAATCCAGAGTATTTGATAAGAATTTTTTCTAATAAAGGTTTTTCTGGCTTTTGTTCACTTGATAAAAGTTCGATTACCTCCCTATCTAAGAAGTTAAATTGACTTTTTATCAGCTTCTTACGCTCATCTATTAAGTTTTGTATATTATTTACACTAGATAATCCTGTCACCCTAAAATACAACAAGTAATTTTGAACTTCATAATATTCTAATTTAGATTCATACAACCTTATTATGAACTCTAGGTCTGCAATTATGTCATATTTTTCATTATAATTACCGATTCTATTGTATATATCACGCGAAATTAATAACAGTTCATGACGTAATGGGTTTCTAAACCTTACACTATCATTATAAGGAGCTGAAGGTAATGGACGAAGAATACTTCCATCCTGTTTTACAAAATATGTCAAAGCTCCAACAAAATCAGCTTGTGTTTTAAGCTTAGCATCTACAAGTATCTTAACACAATCAAATTCATACCAGTCATCAGAATTTAGAAGCAAAATATAGTCTCCAGACGCGAGCGATAAACCTTTATTCATAGCGTTATACAAACCAGAGTCAGGTTCTGAAATGAAATAATCTATAGCAGTTTCATATTTTTCAATTATATCTATTGTACCGTCTGTCGAACCACCATCTACTATGATGTATTCAATATTTTTATAAGACTGCCTCAACACAGATTGTATTGTCTGTAAAATTGTAGAGCTTGAATTTAAACAAACCGTAATAATTGAAACCAGAGGATTATCTTTGCCTTTTGAATATTTATAATGTCCTTTTATTCTTAATCCACCTTCCACTGTTCTTTTCCCAGTTCTATCTGGGTAAGTAAGAAAACAGCCGCAAACAGGTAATTGCTGTTCTATTCTTATATTTTTACTAAGAGAATCATTGTAGGCTGATATATGCTTTTCTATAGATAAAGCTGGGTCATGATGCTCTAGGATAGAGTCTCGGCAGTGCAACTGATATTTATAAATATCTTGTTTAGATAAGTGTTCAATCAGCCAGTTTATACCATCTGCCATATCAACCACATCAAGGTAATTAGCTAAGTACCCATTCACCTTATGCTTAATAATCTCTACAGTATTACCAACTGGAAAGCTAACCACAGGTGTACCACAAGCTAGTGACTCTCCCACGGTTAATGGTGCATTATCTTCCCGAGATGGGAAAACAAAAATATCAGCAGCTGAATATATCATTGATAATTTAGTATTATTATGAATTTTGCCCATATAGTGAATTGGCACAGGTAATTCAAGCTGGTGAGAACCAAACATAAGCACTTCAACATTACTGACATTATAATTTTTACAAAAAATATTGAGCGTTTGTACTAATAAATCTCCGCCTTTTCTTGTATTTTTATTGCTATCTGTGCCAAATAGAATATAGGTCTTATTTATAGGGATATTTAATTTTATGCGTGAAACTAATTTGTTATGTGGTAAAAATTCATGGAAAGGCAATGGGTTAGGAATATAATAAACAGGTCTATCTCCTAATAAGGAGCTTTCTTTAACCATTGTAGCCATCCATTTTGATGGACAGATAATGGCTAGATTATTAAGTTGATTATAAGCTTTTCTTTTTATTTTCCAAGTTTGGTGAGCTAAATCACTTTGACCACCTAAAAGAGGGCAGCTTCTACATTGCCTTACAAATTCCTTACATCCTTCAGAATAATGACACCCACCTGTGAAAGCATTCATGTCAGCCAAAGTCCAAACAATTGGCTTATTAGATAAAATGTGGCCTATATTTTCATAATCTAACATCCCAACTACCCAATGCAAATGAATAACATCATAAGCCTTAAAAGTACTTTCTAAAGTTTGGAAATCTATTAAATTATCAGTTAGACTAAAAATTTCTCTAGCTTGAAATCCAGGCAAAACTTCTACTGGTTTAATTGCCTTTTTACTCACATCATTCCATGAGCAGTTTCTGTCTTCTAATGAAAACAAGCGAACATCAACATCACTCTTTCTTAAAGCAAAAATACGGCGCATAGTACCCGTACCAGCTCCACCCTTACTAAAGGTACACAAAGTCAAAATTTTTAATTTAGTATTCATATCAGATATTCTTATAATTTTTAAACCAGTCCCATATTCTTTGCATTGCATCTTCAAGTGCAACTGTAGGAGCAAAGCCAAGCTCTTTATTTGCTAAATCATAAGCTGCAAAATTACGTTCAACTTCCCCAGCTCGTTTGAGGTTAAAATCAATAGGGTAATTAGACATTCCCGCTGTATTACATGCAATTTTAGCTAACTCTATAATAGAAGTTTCTCTGCCACTAGCAAGGTGAAATACATTAAAACCTGTTTTTTTAGATTCTAAGGCAGATATGATTCCACGGCATAAATCTTCAACGTATAAAAAATCGCGAGTAGCCTGACCATTTCCATAAATCTGCAATGTTTTTTGATTAAGAATTGACTTGTAAAATGCTGTAACAACTCCTTTTTTATGCCAACTGGTAGAACCTATTACATTAGCAAAGCGTAAAGCTGTTATCGAAAGATCATAAGCATTTGCAAAGGCACAACAATAGCCTTCACCTGCTAACTTGCTTGCACCATAAGGAGATATAGGTCGGGGAACTGAAAGTTCATTTACAGGAGGTATTGCATTTCCAATTAATGCTCCTCCTGTAGAAGAGAAAATTACTTGTTTGACATTGGCTTGGCGAGCGGCATTTAAAACTTGAAAAGTACCTTCTACGTTAATTGAAAAATTTTCTTCTGGAGAAGAAACAGAATCAACTACTGAGCCATAAGCTGCTAAGTGAATAATGGCATCTTTTCCTAATGCAGCCTTTAACATAGTATCATGGTCGCGTATATCCCCTTCAATAACATCATAAGCATTCGCATCATCTAAAAACTGCAGTTTTCCTGAGGTGAAGTTATCTAATATGGTAATTGCATAACCTTCAGTGCGTAAAATTGAGACTAAATTTGAACCAATAAAACCACAACCACCCGTTACTAAAATATTTTTCATAATTTACTCATTAGCTGTTGTAGCTTGATTATCTGATTTGTTAATGTCATTGAATACTTTAGAAGTTTTGCTGCTATGCTTTTCTTCGCTGGTCCAATATGATTTGCACAAGATTTTTGAGCGGTCACAACGATAAGCATATTGTTCAGCTATATTTTCAACTTCTAACAATAAACCTTCTTGCAATGTTGTTGGTTGCAAGCCTAATTCAAGAAAGCCTTTAT
>JAYQWJ020000610.1:0-14793 GCA_035829175.2 Candidatus Albibeggiatoa psychrophila | reverse complement strand
CCCCACATACTTCATCAATAAAAAATGATTGGTCATAATTTTGCGATATGGATTATTTATTATCTTTTGTATTGTGTTAAAAAAGATGCTAGTTTTAGCACCTAAAAATGGATGGAGTCTGTTATGCAATCATCGCTTAAATTTGGTTTGTTTATTGTGGGACTGGTTGGGCTTGTTTTCTTTACTGTTTATCAATTTGTACCGCCGCCGCCGCCCAGTAAAATCAAAATTGCAACGGGTCGTGAGGAGGGTGCTTATTATAACTTTGCTTTGCAGTATAAAGAACAGCTCGCAAAACAGTTTCAAATTGAACTTGAACTTGTACCCACCGCAGGTTCTGTTGCTGCCATCACGGCATTATCAAAAAATGAAGTTGATTTTGCATTTGTGCAAGGTGGAGTCGCTAAAAATATTACAAGCATAGATAAAGATAATTTGGTTTCCATCGCCAGCTTATTTTATGAGCCGCTTTGGGTTTTTCATCAAAACAGTGTGCCCACACGTTATTTATCTGATTTACGTGGAAAGCGTATTGCGGTTGGAGAATTGGGTAGTGGCACAAGACCATTAGCAATTCATCGGCTCAAAGATAATGGCGTAACCGCTGAAAATTCGACATTTCTTGATATTCCTTCATCGGAAGCAGTAGAGTCTTTAAAAATAGGTTTAATCGATGCGGTTTTTTTTGTTACCTCACCAAAATCAGAATGGGTTAGAGAACTTGTCACATCGCCTAATATTGATTTAATGCACTTTGAACGTTACAAAGCCTATATCAAACGTTATCACCATATTAACTATGTTGAGATAGATAAGGGTAGTATTAATTTAGAAAAAAACCTTCCAAACAAAGATGTGACATTATTATCAGTGACGGGTGGCCTGCTGACTCACAAAGATATGGACAGTGGTTTAATTCGAATTTTATTACATATTTTACAAACCATTCATGAAAAAGGGGGTCTATTAGAACCGTCTAAAGTCTTTCCAACTGCAGATTATTTAGAGCTACCTTTGCATCATAGTGCAAAACAATTCCTTGCTCACGGAACGTCTTGGTTAGAAAAATATTTCCCTCTTAGTGTTGCTATGCAATTGGAACGTCTTGGTATCATGTTGATTCCATTATTGACTTTACTGTTACCATTGCTCAAAGGTGCATTGCCGATTTATCGCTGGAGTATTCGAGTTAAAATTTATCGTTGGTATAAAAACTTGCGGGAGATTGACCAAGAAATACAGAATCTTGAGCGATCCAAACACGATGCAATAGATGAAAAATCTAAACAAGAGTGGTTGGATACGACAGATAAGCAAATCGAACAGTTATTAAAAATACGCCACGAGTTAGTCTTTGAAAAACAAGCATCTGTTCCCTTACCGTATATGTCAGAATTTTATACTTTGCGGGTGCATATCAATTTAATCCTGCAACACTTAAAAGAGCTACGCCAACGTTTTGTAGATACAAATAGCTAATGCTAACTGTCTGTTATAAGTAAAACACGCCGAGTCCAAAATGACAAAACATGAAAGACACGGAGTGTCACCCCAAGCTCAATATGGTTTTACTTTATTAGAATTGCTTGTTGCATTGGCGATTTTCTCAATCATTGCGATAATGGCTTATGCTGGCTTAAATGCGGTATTGAAGGCCCACGAACAAACCACACAACATGCGAATAAATTGGCAAAGCTGCAAATGGCGATTCATTTTATTAGTCGAGATTTGCAACAATTTGTTAATCGTCCGGTTCGCAATGAATTTGGCGAACTAGAACCTGCCTTGCAAGGTCAACTCAATCAACTTGCTTTTACTCATGCAGGTTGGCGCAATCCCACGCAACAAAAACGTAGTCAATTACGTCGGGTCAATTATTTTATTGAAGATGAGCAGCTTTGGTATCAATATTGGTCGGTATTAGATCGGGCGCAAGATTCACAGCCGTACCAAGTTAAATTGCTAGATAATATTGAACAAATGCAAGTCAGTTTTTTAGATGAAAGTGATAAATGGCAAACAACATGGACGATTTCAGCGCAAGAAGCTACACAAGATAAACGCTTTAAATCGACTCCGCCACGCGCGGTAGAAGTGATTTTGGATATGCAACGCTGGGGAGCAATTCGACGCTTGTTTGTGTTGCCTGAATTGCCCATTTATCCAACGCCTAAACCTGAGAAAGATAAACTACAAACTAATGAGAGAGAATTACGTCCGTCCCGAGAACTCACGAACTAATATTTCTTATCCAAAATAATGGCGCATAAACACTCATCGGTTGAGTTTGATGCGGTACGAAATGAATCAGGTAAACCAATTTGCAAACCAACATATAAACTTAAAAATATCGGTGCTAGCTCAGGCTCAATCCCCATACACAACATCATAGGTCCACCAAAAATCACCAACTCACCGGGAATCCCGGGAATCCCATAAGCAATCAAAAATACAATCGGAATGCTCAATAACAATTGCAATACGGAGATTTCAACCCCAATAATTTGTGCAACCAATCCCGTCATTAAAAATACATTGATAATCGTGCCGTTAATATTTAAAAACGAACCCGTACCTACAACAAATTGGCGTACTTCATCACGAATATCGGGACAAAACTTTTTCACCATATATAAATTCAAAGGCGTTGCTAATGCTTCAGAAGAAGTCGCCCATAACAAAGGATAAACCTTAATCCAATACTCTGAAAAATATTGACGAATTGAAAACGAAGGCATGTGTTTTTTAGTTAAGGCGAGCAACCCTGCGTGCCAGAAACCACAAGCAACTCCTGTCAGTAAAGCCCCTAAAACATAAATTAAAATCATGCCTAATGAAGAGGTTATATCAAAATCAATCCATAAAATCGTCACTGTGCCAAACTGCTTTGCAGCAACGTCCGCACCGACTTCATTGGTAATCACTTCGGGTAAAATCGTCACATAAGCCCCAATGCCCAACATCATAAACGGAATAATTGGCACAATAAAACGCCCTAAATATTCGACCAAATCAACACCATGAGATAGGGTTCTTGCTAAAGGTTTAATCTGCAATGCAAACAACACAGTCGCCAGCGAGGCATAAACCGCATGAAAATAAACGCTATGGGTTAGCATCCAAATTAAAGATTTCATTGATTCTGTAAATGCTTGCACAAAACTGGCATTGCTTGAATAAAGTGGTAATCCAAAAATCAAAGCGGTAAATGCAACCGCATATAGACACGCCAATAAACGAGCAATCGCAAACCAACGAATCGTATAACCAGCAAAACCTCGATTACCTGATTCCGATGAAAATAATTTAATCAAAGTTGGGGTTAAAATCAGATAGATAGCAACGGGGGCAATATAACTATAGCTATCGATGAAGCCTTCCATTAATCCGCTAATATAATAAGCAAAACCGCTAGATTGATCTGCCCAAAAGACACCTATAAACAAGAATACAATTGAAAGCCAAGGCAAATGTCGCTCAACTGATGTGAGAAAATTGTCTAGGATTTGCTGCATGAACGTTTCCTTAAAAAAAGATAAAGTTTTTGATGGCAGCCTGTTAATAATCAGGTAATTAGCTTAATTATTATCAAATTGTATTACTTATTACCGTGTTCGCCATTCATGGATGAAATTTTAACATATTTTTGTAAAACAATGTAATTCAAACTTTCACATTCTAGGTTTAAAATAAATACTTAATAATAATCAAAATAGAAATAATTCAAAGGCATTCAAAAAGTTTTGTTAAAGCAATCAATTAAGTGTTTAGAATTGTGCCACAGTGTTGCTTTTTTACCACGATTCATTGATAATTTATGACCGCTTATCTGCCATTTCAACGCTTATCACTTGATTTTTTTGGAAAAATTAACTATTATCCACAGGTTATGAATATCAGAAATGCACTCACTTTTATTTTTTGTTCACTATGCTTAGCGGGCTGTAATACCTTAGCTCCTAAGTTTACGCCTGGAATGGTGACAAGTTTTGCAGCTCCATCAAGTTTTCATTTTGATGTGACCACAAAAACCGATAAGTTGGCAATGACTGAAGAAGCTGATGACCTTGAGTTTGAAAAAACTAATGAAGATTCTCAGCCTAAGCAACTTGTTCGACAATCAGAAAAATTCTCAAAAGCTGAATCTCAATCAGTCGCTATTAGTGGTGATGCTTGGTTATTTCCTTATAAATTGGAAGCGCAAACCCCTTTAATATTCCGTGAAGTTTTGACCACTTATCATTTTCCTTCCGCCGCTGAAATTGAAAAAAATATTGCTCAAAAGGAAGCCCAAAAGAAAGCTAAGAAAGAGGCAATTCAACTTGCCAAGGCTGAAGCAAAACGTAATAAGCCTGTTAAAGTCAAAGTTAATGTACGTGGCATAAAAGCACATAAAAAACGCACCAAAAGTAAGAATAAAGATTTATGGGATCGTATTTATGATGGCTATTCATTAACCCATGTTTCTAACCCGCGTATTGATGCTGCTATTGAACGTTATACAAAATCATCCTACTATTTCCCTAAAATTTCTAAACAAGCAAAACCTTATCTTTATCATATTGTTCAAGAAATTGAAAAACGGGGCTTGCCTTTAGAATTGGCATTATTGCCAGCGATTGAAAGTGCTTATGAGCCAAGTGCTTATTCTCACATGAAAGCTGCAGGTCTTTGGCAATTTACTCCCGGAACAGGAAAACACTTCGGCTTAAAACAAAATGTATGGTATGACGAACGCCGTGACATTATGACTTCAACTGATGCCGCATTAAGTTATTTGAAGTATTTACATAAATTCTTTGATGGTGATTGGTTACTTGCGATTGGCGCGTATAATTGTGGCGAAGGCAACATGCGTAAGGCGGTTAGACGTAATAAGCGAGCAGGTAAACCGACTGATTTCTGGTCATTAGATTTACCCGAAGAAACAAAAGCGTTTGTACCAAAAATTTTAGCGGTTGCACGGGTTGTTGTTGATCCTAAAAAATATGGTGTTAGAGTCAATTACATTTCTAATACACCTTATTTACAAACGGTTGAAATTGATAAGCAGATTGATTTGTCTGTTGCAGCTAAATTTGCAGGGCTTTCAGCGCATGAATTTAAGCGTTTAAACCCCGGTTATCGTCGTCATGCAACAGGTCCTAATGGTCCTTATCAATTAGCATTACCCATCAGCAAAGTAGCGCACTTTAAACGTAAGCTAAAAAAAGTCACGCTTAAGGATTTAATGCCTAATCCTGAGTTAGCCCAGTTAGAATTAAAAGTTGATAAGAAACAAGGAAAACGGGTTAGCAAAAAGGTTGATAAAAACTCTAATAAACATGAACATGTACACACCGTACGTTCAGGTGACAGCTTGTGGGAAATTGCGCGACAATATCAAGTCAGCGTTAGCAAACTCACCAGTTGGAATAAAATTTCTAAACGTCAGACTTTGCGTTTAGGTCAAAAATTGACTATTTGGCAAGACGGCTAATTGTAGATAAAAGCCTTGGTGACGAGTGCATTTCCAAGGCTTTTTAACTTATTACATCTAAATCAACTATCCTAAATTATCCAAATATTTCTCAGCATCCAACGCTGCCATACATCCCGTACCTGCTGAAGTCACTGCTTGACGGTAAACATGATCAGACACATCACCTGCTGCAAATATACCTTCAATGCTGGTTGCAGTTGCATTGCCACTCGAACCTGATTTCACTTTGATATAGCCGTTATTCATGTCTAACTGACCATCAAAAATACCCGTGTTTGGTTTATGCCCAATTGCGACAAACACACCCATTAAATCAATATCTTGTGTGTTACCCTCTTTGACATTTTTCACTCGCATCCCTGTAACACCTGTTTTATCTCCCAGCACTTCATCCAAAGTATTGTCCCAAAGAATAGTGACTTTACCTTCTTTTTCTTTCTCAAATAATTGGTCTTGCAAAATCTTTTCAGAACGCAACGCATCACGACGATGTACCAAAGTGACGTGTGAAGCAATATTGGCTAAATACAAGGCTTCTTCCACTGCCGTGTTACCGCCACCAATCACTGCTACTTTCTGATTACGATAAAAAAAGCCATCACACGTTGCGCACGCAGACACGCCTTTGCCCTTAAAGGTTTCTTCCGATTCAATACCCAAATACATGGCGGATGCACCCGTGGCAATAATCAACGCATCGCAAGTATATTGCTTTCCACCATCGCCATATAAAGTATAAGGTTTATTTTTTAAGTCCACTTTATCAATTTGGTCAAAAATCATTTCAGTTTTAAAACGTTCTGCATGTTTGCGCATGTTTTCCATTAAATCGGGCCCTTGAACCCCGTCATTAGCCCCTGGCCAATTATCCACTTCAGTTGTTGTCGTTAATTGACCGCCTTGCTGCATACCTGTAATTAAAACAGGGTTTAAATTCGCGCGTGCAGCATAAACCGCAGCCGTATAACCCGCTGGTCCTGAACCCAAAATTAATAACCGACAATGTCTTGCATCACTCATTATTGCAACTCCATAAGGAATTATTGAAAATTAAATAAAAATCAAAAGATATGTAGTATAGTACGTTTATGGTCTGTATTCGATAAAGGAGAGCGTCATGCGTATTGGTATTCCACGCGAAATAAAAACCCTAGAAGGTCGTGTTGCACTCATTCCTGCGGCTTGTGCTGACTTGGTCGCAAATGGACATGAAGTCTTTATTGAAACAGATGCTGGTATTCTTAGTGGGTATCGTAATGATGATTATCAAGCAGTTGGGGTTAAGGTTTTACCTTCTTCGCGGGCGATTTATGAAGCTGCCCGATTGATTTTAAAAGTAAAAGAGCCATTAGGTTCTGAATGGGAATTTTTACGCTCCGACCATTTATTATTTTGCTTTTTGCACTTAGCGGCTGAAGCAGAATTGATGAAAGCATTATTAGATATTGGCTTAACCGCGATTGGCTTTGAAACGATTGAGCAAAACGGTGAGTTACCACTTTTAAAACCAATGAGTATGATTGCAGGACGTTTAGCAACACAAGTTGGCGCGACCTTATTAATGCAGCCTCAAGGTGGTCAAGGGATTTTAATGGGCGGTTTAGGTGCAGGCGTTCGGGGAAATGTAGTAGTGATTGGAGCGGGTATGGCGGGGAGTCAAGCAGCATTGATGGCTTCGGCAATGGGGGCAAATGTCACCATATTTGATACTCAGTGGGAACGTTTACAAGCAATGCAAAGTCAGGCAAATAATATTACCGCTTTGTATGCTTATAAAGAAGCGATTAAAGAGCTATTACCTCAAACTAATTTACTGATTGGTGCGGTGTTAGTCATTGGGCAACGTGCGCCACATGTGGTAGATAAAGCCATGATTGAAATGATGCAAGCGGGCAGTGCAGTGATTGATATTTCAGTGGATCAAGGCGGTTGTATTGAAACCACAAAACCCACAACTTATGCGATTCCTACTTATACTTATCATGATGTGACTCACTTTGCGGTGACAAATATGCCCGGTGCTGTACCACGTACCGCTTCGCAAGCATTATCTGCGGTTTTATTGCCTTATGTGAATCAATTAGCACAAGACAATTGGCGCGACAATATCATTTTAACCAAAGGCATCAACGTAGAAAACGGTAAAATCGTCCATCCTGCATTACAGTTGAACTCGATAAAGCTTTAATGTCGGACAGTTTGAACAGTAATTTGGTATTTGGATAATGATTTGAAACAGGATTCATGATTGATAATTAGGCATTGATAACTGATAATTGATAACTGTTAATTGATAATTGATAATTGATTCATGCTTTCCTTCACATTTGCCAAACGGCACGGCGTTATCGTCACCGCACAAAATGAATATCGTGCCACGGTGTGTTATCACTCTGTTTTACAAGCACATATCATCACCGAACTCCGACGTTTCCTAGATATTCCGCTACAACTCGAATCCATTTCACAAGCTGAATTTGACCGCCTCTTAACTTTGAATTATGAACAACAAGCAGGTCATGCAATGCAGGCGATGGAAGGAATTGGCGATGAACTAGATTTATTTGAAGTCGCACAACAACTATCCTCCGAACCCGAAGACTTACTTGAAAGTGATGACGACGCGCCGATTATTCGTTTAATCAATGCCTTATTGTCCGAATCGATTAAAGAAAATGCCTCAGATATCCATATTGAACCGTTTGAAACCCGCTTAGTGGTCAGATTTCGGGTTGATGGCGTATTGCGTGAAGTGTTGCAACCGCGCCGAGTCCTTGCACCATTATTAATTTCCCGTATCAAAGTCATGGCAAAATTGGATATTGCGGAAAAACGTTTGCCTCAAGATGGGCGTATTTCATTACGGATTGCGGGTCGAGCTGTTGACGTGCGGGTTTCAACGATTCCTTGCGGACATGGTGAGCGGGTCGTGTTGCGTTTATTGGATAAACAGGCGGGGCGATTAGATTTACAACATCTGGGAATGCTACCCGAAACTTTGGATAAAGTCGCACATCATCTGCAAAAACCACATGGAATTATCTTAGTTACAGGGCCGACGGGTTCAGGTAAAACCACCAGTTTATACGCAATGCTCAATACTTTGAACAATCAAAAACGTAATATTATGACCGTTGAAGACCCGATTGAATATTATTTAGATGGCATTGGTCAGACTCAAGTTAATCCTAAAGTCGATATGAGTTTTGCCAAAGGTTTACGTGCGATTTTGCGGCAAGACCCTGATGTGGTGATGATTGGTGAAATTCGGGATTTGGAAACGGCACAAATTGCGGTGCAAGCCAGTTTGACAGGGCATTTAGTGCTTTCAACATTACACACAAATACTGCGATTGGCGCGATTGCTCGTTTACGTGATATGGGCATTGAGCCATTTTTATTGGCTTCGAGTTTACTTGCCGTGATTGCACAACGTTTGGTGCGGATTTTATGTCCGAAATGTAAACAAGCTTATTCTGCTTCTGAGACAGAGCTACGCGCCCTCAATCTAAATGAGCCAACAACGTTGTACGCGCCACAAGGTTGTGAACACTGTAATCATATTGGTTATAAAAGTCGAAAAGGAATTTATGAATTTATCAGTATTGACCCGCAATTAAGGGCGATGATTCATGACCGTGCGGGGCAGCAAGATTTAGAAACATATGCTCATCAATTGACATTATCGATTCAGCAAGATGGAATGCAACAGGTATTACAAGGTCATACCAGTTTTGAAGAGGTTTTGCGGGTGAGTTTGTAAGACTGATATGGCGGTCTGAGTAAATAGAATTGTTGCAAGCTTTAAAAACCAAGCACTTATTTATTTAAAAAAGTATTGAAATGGCTTGTAAGCACTGTCTATCATTTAAATTAAATTTGACCTCAATAATGAGCATTATTCAGTACTCAAACTTCTTTTATATTTTTATTATCGACTAAACCCAATTTGCAGCGTTCCAAGTAAACTTTCGCCACATTATCATCTGCGTTTTCCGATAATACTTGCTCAAAATAGTCACAAGCCAAGTTTAATTCTTGGTCATGGTAAAACTTAAAGCCTAACTCAAAAGTTTTAAATGTATTCTGTTTTAAATGAATCAGATGATGCGCATCAGCATCAAACACCTCATACACTGTAACCACTTTGGACTTGCCTTTGACACGCACTCTATCAATCATTCTAATTTTATATTGCGCGGGGTCACTTAATTTTTGATAAGTATGTCCCGTAATCAATAACGATGCACCATAAATTTTTGTCAAACCTTCAATCCGCGAAGCCAAATTCACCGAATCAGAGATAACCGTTCCATCCATACGACTACGACCGCCAACCGTGCCCAACATCAAGCGACCCGTATGAATTCCAATCCCAATTCTAATGATGGGACGACCGGGACGACCGCGCGTTTTATTATATTCATTCAATGTCATCATCATATCAATTGCCGCTTGCAAGGCATCATCTGCATTGGTCGGAAAAAGTGCCATAATCGCATCGCCAATGTATTTATCGATAAAACCATTGAAATCTAAAATATTAGGTTCCATCCGACTCAGAAAAGCATTAATAAAATCAAAGTTTTCTTGCGGCGGCATTTGCTCTGAAATCGTTGTAAAATCACGAATATCCGAAAACAAAATACTCATTTCTTTTTCAACTTGATCGCCTAAACGGACATCCATCACACTTTGTTTATCTAATAAACTTAAAAATTCACGCGGCACAAAACGTTCATAAGCCTGATTCAATAAACTCATATTAGTGTATAAACGGGCATTCTCAATCGAAATCGTGATTTGTGAGGATAATAAGTTTAATAACTCCAAACGCTGTGGGGTAAACGTGTGCGCAATCAGTTGATTTTCCAAATATAAAATACCAACCAACTTGCCTTGATGTAGTAACGGGGTACATAAAATAGATTGACTCTTATGCTGCATGACATAGTTGTCGCGCGTGTATTGCCCTTCTTCACAGGCATTATGCAGTACCACACTTTCTTTCATACGAGCCACAAAATTAATCAAGGTTTTTGGCAAACTGGCTTGATTTAATGGTAAAGACTGTAATACTTTGACTTCATTTTTATGAATTTCATTTTCTGCTTCAACAACTAATTGCCCATCTTGATTAAGCAGCAACACACCGCGTTCTGCACCTGCATTTTCAACCACAATTTTCATTAAATTTTCTAATAAACTATCTAATACAATTTCACCTGCAATCGCTTGAGATGCTTTTAAAACACTGTCTAAATCCAAATTGAGGCTTGAACCTTCACCAGAATGTAGCGTTGCATGGATTGTTGTGGTTGTCATTGCATCAGATTTATTGTGTTGCGGCGCAGTCGGTTGGTGAATCAAGGGTAAATATTGGGCTTCTAAATCTTGTACTTTTACGCTAGCCCCCCACTTTTGATACATATAATGTGCTTCACGCAAATACACTTGAGCAATTTTCTGTTGGCTTTGGTCAAGAAAAAATAAACCTGCTAATTCATTGGCTAAGGCAACTTCATGCGGATAATTATTGTCTTGGGCTAAATGGATTGCTTCATTGTAATAAGTCATGGCTTTTGCAGTATTGCCTAACAAACGATAACGTTCTGCCTCAACTAGATAATATTTGTGCAAATGATTCATTGGGGCTTGTTTTTTCCATTTATTCAATTTTTTCTGATTTTGCCATACTTGAAATAAGGCTTTGTTTTTTTTAGATTTAGTAGCTCTTTCTGCAATAGCTAATTTAATCAATGAATCATAAAAATAGAAAATAGGTTCGTACAACATGGCACTAAGCCCATCAAGATAAATCTTTGCATTTTGCGCATTTTGCACCGCACCTGCCAAATCTCGGAACAAATAGCACAACACCATTTTATGCAAATAAACCCAACAAATGGCACTACGGTCATTAACTGCAATTAAATGTGCTAAAGATTGTTCTTCGTTATAAGCCCGCCCAACTAAAGTACATAATTTTTTGCTTTGACCTGTTAGGTTTAACACCATTTGGCGGAAAATTTGAATTCGATGCAATACAATATTTTGCCCTAATTGCTGCACCACATCTTCATAAGAACGCATTTCTTGTTCTAGTGCGCCAAGTTCTAAACCCAAGGCAAATGAATGACTGCAACGAATAAAAATTGCTCGACTGGCAAACTCTAAGTTCGCAGTTTCCAAACCATTTTGATAAGCTTGCGATAACGGTTTAAGCGTTTGTTTAACATGTATTTTGCTGTGAGAAATAAACGTATGGAATACAAATAAGGTTTGGGCTTTAAAATGTGAATATTTATTGAGTAAATCTAAGGCTAATTGTCCAAAACGATAGCCATCTTCAATATTTTGTGTCGAACCGCATAAATACTGACCATACGTCACATAAGCTATTGGTGCTTCTTGAGTTACGCCATAACGCACTGACAATAACATCATTCGCATCGCTAGCAAGGGCATTAAGTCGGGATTGGCAGAATAAGAAGCCACGGTAATTCTTGCCATAATCCTCATGGCTGCTAGTTTATTTTTATCTGTCATCTGCGGTCGATTAATCAGACTCTCAATGGTTTTGTCTCGAATAACCCAGCGAGTTGTCATATAATATTTTGCAAGATGCCATCTTTTAGGATTTTTAGGGAATTTTTCACCTAATAAGCTTAAAACGTCTAAACCAATATTCACGGCATTCAATGGCTCGTCACGCGCAATATCCGCTAAAATTTTAATTTCGTAGGTTTTAATTTTATCTAATAAATGATGGGCTTGTTCAAATAAAACTTGTGATAAATCATCCACTTCATCAAAATGATTACTCAAATAAGCTGCATCAATCGCTTGTTCATAAATATGCAAAGCCAGCTCATAATGAGAATGCCAGCGTTCTCTTGTAAGTAAATGAATTGCAATATAAAAATAGTCAAATGCAGAGACGTAAGCTGTGGCATCTTTGGCTTTTTTACCCGCTTTATAATTTAATTCAGCTAAATACACTTGGCTCGCAAAAATATCCATATCAAACAGTGGTAACATTGGAAAATAATCTTGTGGATCAATGCCAATATTTAACTGGTCAACAATGGTGAAAATATATTGTTCACGTTGCTCAGGGCTGATATTTTCTAATAATAATTGACCGACTTTCCAGTGAGTAACTTGTTTAAAATCAGGATCAATCAGTAGATATACCGCTTTTTGCACCCGATCATGTACAAAAGCATATTCGGATAAACTGACATCATCGCTGTGCAAGGTTTGAAGTAATACACCTTCTTGAATCGCCAAATTAATTTGTAGTAATAAATGTTCAAACTCATCCTCACAAACTAAAGCCAGCGTTCTAAGCTGAAACTGATTACCAATACAAGAGGCTCGCTGCAAAATCTCTTGCAATTCATTCGGTAACTGTTTGAGTTTTTTAGTTAAAATCGAAACCACATTTTCAGTAATTTCACATTGGGCAATCTTTTGGCTATCCCAACGCCATTCAAAATTCTGCCAGTCAAAATCAAGTAAGTTGTCATTGTACAAAGATTTTAAAAATTCGTTGATAAAGAATGGATTACCCTGTGTTTTCTGCATTACCAAAGCAGCGAGTGGATAGGTTTTTTCTTGTGGCGTATTCAAAGAGTCAGATACAAAACTATTGACATCTTGCAAACTGAGCGCGTCTAAATTGATGTTTTTCACCATCGTGCCATGCTGTTCCATTTCATTGATACATAGCATTAATGGGAGCGCGGGACTGGTTTCATTTTCTCGATATACACCAATTAGGAATAAATACTCACTTTCACGCATAATCATGCTAATCCAGTCTAAACTGGCAGAATCAGCCCAATGCAAATCATCTAAAAATATAGCAAGCGGATGTTCTGGTTGACAAAATAATTGCATGAAACATTTAAATAATTGTTGAAAACGAGCTTGTGTTTCATTAATGCTTATACTTTCAATCACAGGCTGTTGACCCATAATTAATTGCAATTCTGGAATAACATCAATAATAACTTGAGCTTGTGAATCCAGCGCATTGCTTAATTTATGCTGCCATTCGGTGAGGCTGTCCTCTGATTCGGTAAGCAGTTGTTGGATTAAATTGCGAAAAGCCGCCACAATCGCAGAATAAGGTGTATTACGCTGAAATTGGTCAAATTTACCTGAAACAAAATAGCCGCGCTTGGCTATAATCGGTTTGTATAATTCTTGAACTAGCGATGATTTGCCGACACCTGAATAACCCGTCACCAACATAATTTGGCTTTCGCCCAAGCTGGCATTGTCAAATGCGGTGAGCAATGATTGGATTTCGTGTTCCCGACCGTATAATTTTTGTGGCAATTGTAGACGGTCGGAAATATCTTGCTGACCGATTTTAAAGCTAGATTCTATTTCTCCATAATACTCAAGTTGTTGTTTACAATATTCTAAATCGGTTTTAACTCCCCACGCACTTTGATAACGATTTTCTGCCATTTTCTCCATCATTTTCATGATAATATCGGAAACAGCTTGCGGAATACTGGCGTTGAGTTGTCTGGGTTCAATCGGATATTTGGCTAAGTGGCTGTGGATTAATTCAATCGCATCTTCGGTGTCGAATGGAAGACGATGGGTGAGCAATTCATAAAAAGTGACACCCAAAGCATAAAAATCGGTTCGATAGTCTAAAGTTCGATTCATGCGCCCCGTTTGCTCTGGGGATAAATAAGCTAAAGTGCCTTCGAGTTGATTTTGATTTTTTAAACTTGGATTTTCACGCGGTAGCAGACTGGAAATCCCAAAGTCAATCATACATAGTTTTTTTGTACTGGGATTAAATAAAATATTGTGTGGATTTAAGTCTTTATGGATGATATTAGCCGCATGAACTTCGCCTAAAACTTGGCAAATTCTAATCGCTAAATCGAGAAAACTGATAATACCATCAACCCCTTTTTTATTCATCGCAGGGGTGAGAATGAGTTTTTTTAAGGTTTGCCCGTCAAATGTCTCAAATATGGTAATAATATTATTTTGTAACACTTCCTGTTCATAAACTTTAACAACACCTTCAACGTCTTGCAAATGCCGTAATATTTTATATTCTTGTTTATAGTGCGCTATTTTTTCAGCAGAAGGATAATCTTCTTGCAACGCTTTTAAGATGACCGCTTTATTATCAGATAGGCGCGTAGCCATATAAATGACAGAGCTTGCACTTTCATAAATTTGTTCAGCGATGCGGTAATTTGCTAGGTTAATCATTGGGATGTTGTAAGCTATTAGTGGATTCTTAGCAAGGACATTATTCCTAAACTAT
>JAYQWJ020000609.1:0-2226 GCA_035829175.2 Candidatus Albibeggiatoa psychrophila | reverse complement strand
CGCCGCTTGTTTCAACTGATTCACCAATGGTTTGTAATCCGCTTGTGTGTCATCCAAAGCCTGAATCGCATGTTGGTAAAACTCTGCACCCGCTTCTGTGATGATATTAATGACATCCTCTTGATAAGCCAAATCATCATTAAACAGTATTTCAGCCCATTGTATCGCCTCATGTGGAAACTGAATATTAGGACGTACACCATTAACAAATTGATTTAAATGCGTACAAGTTTCAGCATAACGGGGCGAAACCGCATTATACTCATAGCTGGAATATAAAACTTTGTTTTGCGAGATGGAGACGATATTAGGATTAAATTATAATTGGCTCAATCAAATGTCAAGGCTGAGACTATTTTCGGTTTCAAGTCAGTTTAATACAGGAATTCTACATGCGCTACAGCAAAGGTTTTACATTAATTGAATTATTAATTGCATTGGCATTGTCTGCCACGGTTATGTTGTTATTGTCGGCGGGAATGCAAGTGGTTTTAAAAGATTGGGAGAAGAGCAGTTCACGTTTAGACCAAAGTCTTGACCAAGTTTTGATTTTATTGCAATTAGAACGTGCCTTAGATGCAGCCTATCCACATACTTATTTTGATGATGATAAGAAGCAATCCATCGTGTTTTTTATCGGTGAGGAAGATAAGTTGGCGTGGGTGAGCACTTTGTCTCCGGGACGTAGACCGGGCTTGACCGCATGGCAATTAACCCCCAGTGAAGAAGGCAATGACGGGGTTGAAATCCGTACCATTCCTGCATTTGCCAATGATCCGACAGAACCATTGGAAGAAATTGAAGAGCCACTTATCGTATTTGAAGGCTATGACGTGAGTTTTGAATACTTGTATTATGACGAACAATTTGATGATAAAGATACGGAATGGTTAAAAAAATGGGAAGGTGAAGAGCGGCGGTCATTGCCTAATGCGGTGCGGATTATGTTGGAAAATGAAGAAGACAGAGAGCGATCACTAGAAATTATTGCGCATATTAAAGCCTTTGAACATGCCAGTTTGCCGCGCATTAATCCATAATTAAGAATGTTGAAAGTATTAAGAACATTGAGAACGTTAAGAATGCAGCACCATGGATGATGAAACTTGTTATTGCCAGCAACGCCAACATAATGCAACACTTGCCAAAGCATTAAATGATATGCCTGAAGGTTTTTGTGGTGTGTGCGAAATCTGTGGCAAATGGGGACATGCTCGGGCACATCCACGATTACCAGTCACCAGCGCGTGGTGTGATGAACATTGGGAACAGCTTGTAAATTATAGAATTATCACTTTAGCGGACATTATTCATTGGCTTGGATTAATTTTGATTATTATCATTTCTGCTTATATGATGTGGCGGTTATTAATCGGATGATGGCTTTAAAATGAGAGCATTAACTACATACAAAACGCTTATACACATTATCTGGTTATCAATCATTACGGCACTGGTAGTTGATTTATTTTATTTGTTAGCGATTCGGGTTTTTGTATTTTTACTGATTGCAACACTTATGATGATTGGGCTAAGTTCATTTGCTATTTCACACTTGCAAGTTTGGCTGAAAAAAAAGGTGGTTATGGACTTAAAGATGCGTCCTGTACCGCGTGATTATATGTATCTTCCTATTGAGAAAAAAGAGTCTTTAAAAAAAGCAGCTTCTGACTTAACTGTGATAGATAGGCAAAGTTTGGATAGAAATCGTTTAAGCGTGGCTGAATTAAATCAGATTGAAGAGCTATTCAAAGATACATTCGCGGATGAAATATTAGAACGTTTAACTAAATTGGCTGAGGGTGAAACCAAAGTACTGCACATTTTTAAAATTAAACATGATTTGTGGGGTTTGGCGATTATCAACTTGATATTGCTGCTTATCTCATTCATAGTCATACTTAATATTGTTTTCATTTTGCGCAGCTTTTATCATCAAATCTAACTAATATCCTCGAATCGATTTTTGCTCATTTCAGAATGATTAAACACAAATAAACTGCAACTTTCTGAATTTTTGTTAAACTTATCCATTATTTTAAGCTCAAAATATGACCTACTTTTTAAGGAGCATCAATGCTGATTGAACTTGCAATACTCGGTGGTGGCGCAGCACTTTGGCAAAAAGTCAAAAACAAAAATGCTCAGCCTGCTCCTACTTCAAATAAACCGCTCTGGTCTAAAGGGAAAAAGCTAGCCCATGATTTTAAAGATGCTATTTGGGGT
>JAYQWJ020000608.1:0-4816 GCA_035829175.2 Candidatus Albibeggiatoa psychrophila | reverse complement strand
CAGTCTTTAAGGCAATTCAATCAAACTGGCTCGCCAATCAAACGGTGAACGACGCTGACCTGTAAACGGTTTTACCCTGAAATTACTATCGCCAAAATCGCAGAAACTATAATTAATTTGGTTACGTTGAAGCTGTGAAGCCAATGGATTAAGCAATGCCACAACGTTGACATCCAATATATCCAGCTCAATTGTGCCGTCGATACCTAAACGTGAAGAAGTGTTGAAAATCTCCGAGCTACTTCGCGCATCATGGTCAAAAATCCCCGTTGCATTGACAACAATATTACCGCCATTGCCTTCAATTGCCGTGGTTTTGATTTGGCTTTTCTCTGTAACAATAAATTCTGAAGACAGTGTAATTATGCCGCCATCACCGATTGACTGCTTAACACTGGTATTAATTTCACTATTGTGCAACAAATGAATCATATTTTCGGCATTTAAAGTGATTTCGCCGCCATTGTTTTGGTTTGAATTGGTTTGAATTTTAGCTTGTTTATCTAAGCGGATATTCGAATCAGAAAAAATACTTAATATACCCGCACTGGCACTTAAACCAGAAGTAGAAATTTTCCCTTGATTGGAGAGCAATATGCTGCCTACAGTTAAGTTAATATCACCTGCCAAGCCTGCATTTTCAGCATTAAAAAGAGAACTTGCATTAATTTCACTGTATAAAGCCAATTTTTTGGGGAAATCAAATAAACAATCAAAAGTATCTTGACTATCAAGTGGTTCAATATCCTGTGCGACTTCAATATAACCTTTAATATCAGCATGATTTTCTACAATCAATTTAATATTGCCACCATTGGATACATTGTTAGTCGTGCTATTAATTGAGCCACCTTGTTCAAGATTGAGTGAACCTGTTTCCACATGCAGTTGTCCGCCTGAACCTACATTATTAGGAAAACCAAGACTACGCACATATAAACCAGAATTGACTCCAAAAATATTCTCACCGTGAGGATTAACCCCTAAAATAGTTGTTTCACCCGTCACATGCACACTCACTGAGCCACCATTACCTGCGGTTTGACCTTTTGATGCAATCACGCTACTGGTAATATTTGCACCATCAGCCAAAGTTAAATGCTGTGCATATAGTTCAACGCTACCCGCATCACCACCATCGATATTATTTGCTGTAAATTGAAAATCATCACAAGTATCACAATCAATCGCCTCAATTATCTCGTTGTTTTTGGGTAATTGAACTGAATTTGAGCCAATACTACTTGCAAAACCACTGTTATCAACACCTGACAAACTGATTGTGCCTAACGCTGTAATGTTAATATTGCCCGCATGACCACCACCAATCGTTTCACTGGTAATCGATGCGCCTTTTTTTAAATCAATATCTTGGGCTTCAATCGTAATATTGCCACCACCGCCAAGACTGCCTGTTTGATTGGTAATCACTGCGCCATCACTCAATTTTATATCTGTTGTGCTAATTTCAATCGTACCCGCATTACCTTTAGCATTGGGATAATATGTTGATGTACTCGCAGAAATACTACTGGCAAAAGGTGTGGTTTGTAATTGTGCGGGAAATTCGTCTTGAAATTCGTCTTGAGAGAAACCAATGCTTGAATTAATATCGTCATCAGTTGCATAGCCAGATACTGTGATTTTTGGGGTGTTAATCACAATATTACCTGCATGACTATTGCCTGTAGTGTTGGTATTGATTTCACCACCCCGTTTGAGCGTCACCTGATTCGCGGTAATTTCGATATTGCCCGCCAATCCTGTTTTGCCACCAATTTCACGCGATTGCACTCGAATCCCACTGCTTAAACCATCAATATTTTCCCCATAAGGGTTAATACCAGAAATGTTTAAATCACCCGTTAAAATAATTTCGATTTTGCCGCTATCGCCTACTATTTCGCCTTCTCGTGCAATCACGCTACTGGAAATGCTACCACCTTGTTGCAAAGTTAAATTATCAGCATCAATAAAAATATCGCCCGCATTGCCTATCTCATTTTTTTGGTTGCGGGGAAAAGCATCTGCAATAATTCGACTGGCTTGACCTAATTTATCTGTACCACGAATGATAATATTGCCCGTGTTTTCAATCGTAATATTGCCACCACTACCTTTGCCAAACGTTTCAACTCCAATAAATCCACCCTCTAAAATTGTTAAATCTTGCGCAGAAATCAGCACTCGACCTGCATCATTATTTTCTGTGGTAACATTAGAATAACTGTAAATCTCCGAACCTGTTCCTGCTTGATTATTGCCTTGTAGGATCAGCTTTTCCGAAGCGGTAATATTGAGTTCGGGTGCATTTTTTTGCGCGGTGGTACTGGTGTAAATGCTGCTGCCATCATCAAGATTTATATTTTGCGCAATCACTTCTAAAATACCAACAGAGTCATTAATATCAATATTGGTTTGGGTTTCTTGGAATATTTTACTGGAGGTTTGCAACTCAGAATCTGCTCCAGACAAACGCACTTCATTGGCTTCAATCCGCATTAATAAACCTTCACCTTGTCCACTGGTACTGGCTTGGATTTGACTGCCTTGAGTGAGTAAAAATTGTTCGGCACGCACTAAAACACTGCCACTGACTTCTGTATTATTATTGATGTCCACCAATAATTGGCTGCCATTATTTAAACTCACCTGTTTGCCAATTAAATGCACTGAGCCATAATCTTGACCGCTGGCGCGAATTTCACTGTAATCTTGGAGTGTAATATCTGCAAATTTACTGATGCCTGACGTATCGATACCCGTTTCGAGTTCTGGGTCTAAAATCACTTCGCCTTGTGATGCCGCGCTGACCAGAAAAATATTGCCACCTGCGATTTTGATTTGTGGAAAGCGTTCAATTGATTCTATTGATTTCGTGCCATTGTCATCAAAGGCGGTGTTTTTTATATAACTGCCTTGCAATAAACTAATATTGCCAGCGATTAAAGACAATGTGGCGTTAGGTCGTAGGCGCAATTGGTCAGCTTGTTCGGGTTCTTCAGTTAATTTACCGCTACCACGTACTGTAATTGCGGCGGCGGAATCGCTTAGAAATCCAAAACTACGCACATCAGCCACGCTTAAGAGACTTCGTTGTGGAAAACGGGCATGGAATTCATTGTCATCAGTAAATTTAAGATAATCGGCGGTGGTTGCATGAAAGCTGCCTTGAATATCTAAATGCGCATTTTTGCCAAAATTGATGCCGAAAGGATTAATCAAATACAGATTGGCTTGTGGAATATTTGAGCCTAATTGACCGTTAATTAAAGAGCTTGCACCACCTGTGACCCGCGCAATAATATTGTGTACATTTTTACCAAGAAAAATCGCACTTTGACCATCACGGATATTAAATAATTCAAAGCTGTGAAATAAATTATCCCCAAGTTTTTGCCCCAAATCCTCACGAATTTCATAATTAGGGGCTTCTAAGCGTACAATCTCTCCCAACGTGCCATCTGTAACAATTTCAGCTTGAACCGTCACAATGCAGAACATGCAGCACAAGATCAGCATATTTCTTATTTTTAAGCTTTGATTTTTGATTGTATTTTTAATATATGGCATGGGGGTGGCTTTTATCAGTGTATGCTTGATTGGGGAGAATAAGGGAATAGTTCTAGCTAAAATCTACAAAAATACAATATGTTACATCATTACTATTAAGTTGGCAGGAGTACAAGATTTATCTTGCTCGCACAAAATTAATTTCGCACTCATAATCCTAATAAGCTAGAATTTTTAGCTCAATGACAATTATTCACAATTTACACAGAAAAATCATAATCCATAATCAACGGCGCGTGATCAGAAAATCGTTGCTCTTTATAAATACTGGCATTTTGCACCGTTTCCCGCAATGATTCCGTCACCACTTGATAATCAATCCGCCATCCCGTGTTATTTGCCCAAGCCTGTCCACGATTCGACCACCAAGTATATTGATCAGCTTGTTGATTTACTTGCCGAAACGCATCTACATAACCTGTTTCATCAAACAATTTATCCATCCATGCACGTTCTTCTGGTAAAAAGCCTGAATTCTTTTGATTTGGTCGCCAATTTTTCAAATCGATTTGCTTATGCGCAATATTCCAATCTCCACAAATCACTAGATTTTCCTGCTGCCGTGCTTGTAAATACGGTAAAAACTTATCCATAAACCGATATTTTAAATCTTGGCGTTCCGTTTTTGACGAACCTGAGTGCATATATAATGACACAACGCTGATATTTTCAAATTGCAATTCTAAATAACGTCCTTCGCAATCGATTTCTTCCCAGCCAATACCTGACTTGACTTGCAGCGGTTGTTGGCGCGAATAGACTGCAACGCCGCTATAACCCTTTTTCTGAGCATCATGATAAAAACAGTGATAGCCTTGCGGATGAAAGACTTGATCGGACAGTTGTTCAATTTGAGCTTTGGTTTCTTGAATACAAACAAAATCGGCTTGTTGCGGTGCTAACCAATCAAAAAAACCTTTTCTCGCTGCAGCCCGAATACCGTTAACATTGGCAGTAATAATACGCATAACGAATTTATTGAATTAAAATTTAGTCTTTGAGTTTAGCATATTTACTTGGCTTACAATGAACAGCAAAAAGGAAAAATCCATGTCTCGTGATATTGAACAGTTATTACATTCTGGCGAAATAACCGCTCAACAACGCTTCGACCAGCGGCAACGTTGGCAGACTGAAAAAGGTCAGCAGGCATTAGACCAAATGTTTAAGAATTACTTAGATTACAATGCAATGCAATTTATTAAACAGCAAGATTATTTTTTTATTGCGACGGCAAATGCAA
>JAYQWJ020000607.1:0-6317 GCA_035829175.2 Candidatus Albibeggiatoa psychrophila | reverse complement strand
CGCAATAAATCCGCACCACCCAACGTATAATTCGCTAAAACTTGGGAAATTTGCATAACTTGTTCTTGATACAAAATAATGCCATAAGTCGGCTTCAAAACAGGTTCTAAATCAGGATGAGGATATTCAATTTCGGCGCGTCCATGCTTACGATTAATAAAGTCATCAACCATCCCCGATTGCAATGGACCAGGACGGAAAAGGGCAACTAATGCAATAATATCTTCAAAACAGTCGGGAAGCAGGCGTTTTATCAATTCTTTCATGCCGCGCGATTCCAACTGAAATACCGCTGTGGTTTGGGCATTTTTGAGTAAATCAAACGACGCTTTATCATCCAGTGGAATTTCTAACATATCAGGGGCTTCACCGCCGACTTTGACAATATTTTCCAATGCCCATTTAATAATCGTCAATGTCCGCAAACCTAAAAAGTCAAACTTGACTAAACCAATCGATTCCACATCATTTTTATCAAGCTGTGTGACCATGGTATTGTCTGGATTGCCGTCCCAATACAACGGACAAAAATCGGTTAATTCAGAAGGGCCAATCACCACACCACCCGCGTGCGTGCCGACATTTCGATTTAAGCCTTCCAACTTCAACGCCATGTCAATCAAAGCGGTTACTTCTTCATCATTTTGATAACGTTGGTTTAATTGATCTTCTTGCTCAAGGGCTTTGCTCAAAGTAATACCAATTTCAAACGGAATCATTTTAGAAATCTGGTCAACAAATGGATACGGATGCCCCAAAACCCGCCCCACGTCACGCACCACCGCTTTAGCCGCCATTGTGCCGAAAGTGATAATCTGAGAAACATGTTTTTTTCCATAAGTTTCAGTTACATATTGAATTACCCGATCACGCCCTTCCATACAGAAATCCACGTCAAAATCAGGCATCGAAACCCGTTCAGGATTCAAAAATCGTTCAAATAACAAATCGTATTCAATCGGGTCTAAATCGGTAATTTTTAACGCATACGCCACAATCGAACCTGCACCCGAACCCCGCCCTGGCCCTACGGGAACGCCATTGTCTTTTGACCATTGGATAAAATCGGCAACAATTAAGAAATAACCGGGGAAACCCATTTGTAAAATCACATCAAGTTCAATTTGTAGCCGTTCATCATATTCTTGACGTTGCGGCAGTTTATTTTTTAAAACGGTTTGAAAACGATAATCCAAGCCTTGGCGCGATAAATCACAAAAATACTGATCCATGGTCATGCCTTCTGGCACGGGGAAATCAGGCAAATAATTTTTACCAAGGGTTAATTCGATGTTGCAACGTTGGGCAATGCGCCACGTATTTTCAATTGCTTCGGGAATATCGCTAAATAAATCAGCCATTTCCTCAGGAGTGCGTAAATATTGTTGCGGCGTATAAATATGTGGGCGGCGGCTGTCATCCAACACATAACCATCATGAATACATACGCGGACTTCATGTGCTTCGTAATCATCTTGTTTTAGAAAAACCACATCATTAGTAGCAACAACAGGGGTCTGAGTTTCAATCGCTAATTGCACCGCAGCGTGAATATACTCCTCTTCTTGCGGACGACCTGTGCGTTGTAATTCCAAGTAAAATCGGTTGGGGAAATGGGTTTTCCAGAATTGTAAATGTTGCTGCGCCAATGCCTGATGACCCGCCAATAAGGCATGACCAATGTCACCGATACGTCCTGCGGAAAGGGCAATTAAGCCTTCAGAACGTTCTTTAAACCATTCGCGTTGAATATGAGGTACGTCTTTTTTCTGCCCTTCTAAATAACCCAGAGAAATCAATTCACTAAGATTGACATAACCTTGGTGATTTTGACATAACAACACTAAACGTGATGCGGGATCGCTGCCGTTATCAATCAACACGTCCGCGCCAATAATGGGCTTAATCCCTGCGCTATTTGCGGCTTTGTAAAATTGAACCAATCCGTATAAATTACTAAAATCAGTCATGGCACAGGCGGGCATTTGTGCGGCTTGTGTGGCTTTGATTAAAGGCTTGATACGGACAAGACCGTCAATTATGGAAAATTCAGTGTGGCAATGAAGATGAACAAAACGTGGCATGGCAGATTATCAGAACAAATGAGATAGCCGTATTATAACAACTCATTTCTATGGTGCAGATAGAATTCATATCCTAGGCAGATTTTTTGGTGGAGCTAACTAAGAAAATATCATCTAAAAGCAGATAGTCATTGAATTATGTAATTATTTTTTCAAGTTTAGGAGTTAAATATGTTGCCTAAAAGCCGAAGGTTTTAACCTTTTGATGAAAAATAAAATAAAACGGTTTTAAATTACAAAAAATCAGTGTCCCCTGTTGTCAACCACCAATGCTGTTTAATCTCATTAACATCAACCCCTTGCCCCCAAATAATCGTAGGCAATATAATCTCAGTCTCCGTGATCTGACCACCTGCTTGGGTAAAATATTCTGAAATCGCAGCACTAAACCAACCACTGAGCCGTTCAATCTGCTGCTGTTGCAAATGGGTACAAACCAATGGCATCACTCGCGATAAATCCGCAATACAACCAATATAATCCATAAAACGACAAAAGTTAGGTTCAATCGCAATAATGACCAAACCGATAGGACGTAAAAATACATCATAAACGACTAAAAATGTATACTCTTTATCAGGTCGCTGCAAATAACGATATTCGATATATTCCCAATCACGTATTAATGCAATATGCTGCTTAAGTTCCTTGTCCATCTTACGCCATAATTTATTAACAACCGATTGTAATTCTTTAGTATTTTTTATATTTTTCACCGATTGCCATCTTGTGTTTTTTGCAATAATTGCCGTCTCCCACCCAATATCAACAATATCATCCACTTTTGCATAAATCTCTAATTTTTCAGCCACTTTGATATGACGTGCATTAGGAAAACCATAAGGTATAAAATGTGCCGTACCATAACCCACATGTCGTTCAGAAAAGGTGCTTGCACTTAGAAAAAAAGCCCCGCGCTTAGTCAATCGCCCACGTTCTGTAGGCAATACCATCACATCACCAATTTGAATGCCTAAGCGTTTTTCGCCAAAATAACTGAGTCGCCGCTGCATACCACCATAATGAGCCACCATTTGTTCTTGCTGCCAAACCCCAACGGCAACCCCACGCTGTTGTCCATATTTCCAATGCCACATATCATTCGACATTTTCGCACCAAAGACTTGTTGAAATAAGTTTTGCATGGCGATTTTTTGCTGTTCAGTAACGGGTAAAATACGCCAGCGAGTGCTGCGCTGCTGTTTAAATTTTAATAAAGTCAATGGGTTGTGCGTTAAATTTTGAATCAACTCGAAACCACAGCGTTGGGCTTGAGCAATTAAATAAGGTGCAATATGCGGTGTCAAATGGCTTTGTGCAGTCGGTAAGGCAGGTTCAATATTATCAATAAGATACAACTCGCCTTCGGGCAGCAATAATTTCTTGGCAATATCTAAAACCACTAAAAAATCAAGTTCAGACAAAATTTTATCAAAAATAATCACTTTATAACTATTTGCTTGAATTTTAATTAAGTTGTCTAACAAATCTAAATCAAATAACACACTGAGATAAGATTGGTGAAAAATCGGACTCAACAATACATTTTTCTCAGAACAGGCTATTAATAAAATTGATTGGTTAACTGGGGAAATTAAACAGTCAATACTTTCATAAATAACGCTGTTCACAAGGTATTACCTTTGGCAATGCACAAGAAATTTTCAACTAAAGGGCGGGGATAATTTTGCTGTTCTAATTGCTGCAATACCGCTTCAACAACGTCAGGCATCGAAGATTTATGTTTTAATTTAGGCAATAAGTCTTGCATAATCTGATTAACAAGTTTTAAATCAATATCTAATTTTTCTAAGTTGATTAAATGTAATTGCTCACCGACTTGATATAAATCAAAGCCTAATTGACTTAAAAAATCGATGTAAGTTTGTGGTTCAATTCCATATTCAAATAAGGCAGCGGGTGAGAATTCCGTGAGTAATTTAGGTTGTTGCTGACGTAAAATATTTTGCATTCCTTGTAACGCATTATATTCAGCCCCTTCTATATCAATCTTGACAAAATTGACCTTATTAACC
The DNA here is from genome assembly GCA_035829175.2 of Candidatus Albibeggiatoa psychrophila. Lineage (GTDB taxonomy): Bacteria > Pseudomonadota > Gammaproteobacteria > Beggiatoales > Beggiatoaceae > Albibeggiatoa > Albibeggiatoa psychrophila. The sequence goes on along the minus strand of JAYQWJ020000607.1, from coordinate 2,197 downwards.
AATGTTGGCAAATAATCGTCCAAACATACAGTTTCCACTTCAATGCTGGTTTGGCAACAAACAGAGTCGTATAAGCGGTGCATCCCCTTATTTTCATCACATAAAAACAATGGGGCTTGGCTATTTTCGCTAGCAACTGCTTTTTGTATTAAGGTAACATTGTGATATTGATTTAAGCTGACATTTTTATGCAATAATTCAAAGTTATCAGGATCAGGTTCAAATGCAATCACCCGTCCTGTTTCACCCACTAATTGTGCGAATAATAGAGTGTAATAGCCAATATTTGCCCCTATATCAATGACTACATCACCTTGTTTAATATGTTTTTTTACCAACTCCACTTCATCTGGCTCAAACACTTGTCCTGAAGCAAGATTCAAACTATCTTTACTGTCTAAATACATTTTGTGCTGATTAACGGTATAAATTTGCATCATAAAAGCCATGTAAACTGGTCAGGATTTTGGATATTTTAACATCAAAATAATATGGAATTGTGAAGCTTTAGTGTATTTTCAACTAAAAAACTTATAAACTAAGCAGTCTTACAGCCAACACTTTTGTGCTGTTACAATGACTTCCACTTTGAACAAAAATATTAAAAACTATGAGCTTAACTAATTCTGCTGCATCAAATATTGCCCATGTACTGATTGAGGCATTACCTTATATTACAAAACTTTCAGGTAAAACATTGGTCATCAAATATGGTGGCAATGCAATGATAGACAAAGATTTACAAACCAGCTTTGCCCAAGATGTTGTATTAATGAAGCATGTCGGTTTAAACCCCATCGTTGTACATGGTGGCGGGCCTCAAATTGGCAATGTGCTAAAACAATTAGGTAAAGAAAGTCAATTTTTTCAAGGAATGCGTATTACTGATAGTGAAACTATGGATGTGGTACAAATGGTGTTAGGGGGGTTGGTTAATAAGGATATTGTGACTTTAATCAATAATCAAGGTGGCTCGGCAATTGGTTTAACAGGTAAGGATGCCGATTTGATTCACGCCCGTAAACTCACTTTTACTCGAAACTCTCCTGAAATGAAAGTGCCTGAAATCATTGATATTGGTCATGTCGGTGAAGTGGCAAGTATTAATACCTCAGTGCTGGATACCTTGATAGCAGGCGATTTTATTCCCGTTATTGCGCCTGTTGGGGTTGGTGATGATGGTCAATCTTATAATATTAATGCGGATTTGGTGGCAGGTAAACTAGCTGAGGTTTTACAAGCAGAAAAACTTATATTATTGACTAACACTATGGGGGTGTTGGATAAGGACGGAAAATTGCTAACAGGTCTATCACCCAATAGAGTCCAAGCTCTTGTCGAGGATGGCACAATAGAAGGTGGAATGCTACCGAAAATCCGTTGTGCGCTAGAAGCTGTACAGGCAGGTGTTAAAACCGCTCATATTATTGACGGGCGAGTCCCTCATGCGGCATTACTAGAAATTTTTACGGATGAAGGGGTTGGCACTCTAATTCATCACCGTAATATATAGAGAACATATTTCAGGTCTGCTCAAAAGTATAAAAGTTTTAAATTTTGGATGAGCCTGATAACAGGAGATTATTATATGCTAGCAAGCCCTATTTTTAGCTTATCAACACTACGGGGTTGTCGTCTGCTTTATATGGTTTTAACCTCTTTTTTGTGTTTGGTGATTTATCATAACAGTTTGGCAGCATCCAAAGAGCAAGCGAAAGAGCATCAAGTCAAAGCCGTTTATTTATATAATTTTTCTCATTTTATTCATTGGCCTCACAACTTATTAAAATCAAAACAGGCGTTTCATATTTGTGTATTGGGTAAGAATTCGTTTAATAATGCGTTGGATTATGTCGTCAACAAAGAAAAATTCGATGGCAAACCCATTAAATTAGAATATTTGCAACGGGTTGAAGATACCAGCAATTGTCAAATTTTATTTATTAGCCAATCAGAGCAAAGTAAATTGAGAGCCGTTTTTGATTTTTTGAAAAATAAACCGATTCTCACCGTCAGTGATATTCCTCGGTTTATTGAATTGGGTGGCATGATTAAATTTTATCTCAATCGCAAACGTCAAGTACGGCTGGCTATTGAACCTGAGACGCTGCGAGAAGCTACTTTACAGGCAGACGCGAATTTATTGCGAATATCTCAAACCATGTCCAAGAACTAATATTAAAAAATATTGAGTTTG
>JAYQWJ020000606.1:0-3647 GCA_035829175.2 Candidatus Albibeggiatoa psychrophila | reverse complement strand
GTCATTAGTAAATACGGCATCATGTCGGTTAAAAATGTTGTCGTCCATTCTTGGGTTAATTTATCTGTCGTTTGCTTTATCAGTTCACCTTTGAATAAGCTGTTAAAAATCTCGGGGAATTCATTGTTTTTGGAAGTTTTATTAATCCATGTTGCTGCATAAAATTGTAGAATAGGATGACTGGCATTTTCAGCATCTTCAAGCGGTGCAATGATTGTTTTTTGTTCTGTTTCTAAAAATTCAATTTGCCATTGATTGGCATGACGGTAATTGCTAGGTAATTTTGCCGTATTGACATTAAAATCAGCGAAATATAGTTCGTTATCATCGTTTTTTGCAGTCAATAAAAAATTATCTTCGGTTACAAAAAAATCAAGTTCCGTTTCTGTTTCATTCACTTTCACGGGCATGGTTATGCTGTAATCATCAACTTTTGCCAGCATTTTATCTACAACAACCACACTCACGCCATAGAGTAATTTTTCACTGTCATTTCTGTGTTCAGTTTGATAGTAAGTATCTAATTCTTTTCGATAGTTATATATTTTTCTGTTTAATTCAGCATTGGTTAAATTGTTCTCATAATCGACAGATATTCTAAATAAGCGTTTTTCTCCATGTAATGCACAACTTAAATAAGGTTTTTGGTGCTGGGTATAAACTTGTCCACCTTGGGTTAGTTGCGCCAGTTGCACAGGTTCATTGAGTTGTTTACCGTTTAACCAGCGTGAAGTAAAAAATAGAAAGTAGAATTGGTAGTAAACCATTATTATGTCCAATAATTAGAGTTGTTTATATTACTAAACTTTGATAACAAAGGCATCAGTTTCTTTCCACATCACCAATCACAATAAAGTTTGCCCAGTTTTCAGGATTTTGCAAGTCTAAATAGCGTTTACCTTTGAATTTTTTAGGAAAAAGCTCTTTATTGGCTTTACTTAGATTTTCCATTTGATTGATTTCAGCAGAAAGTTGTTTTATGTCGGCATCTGTTTTGACTTTAAATCGATTTTGAGTCTGGGCAATGAGTTGATGCCAAGGGGTTTGGGGGTGTTGTTCGGCAAGTTCTAGTAAGTCATCGATAAATATCAGTGCGGCGATATTGTCTATTTTGCTTAAAGTTGCAATTACGGTATTGACTCCAGCGGCTGCAAAAGTGGAAGCAATGCTGATGGGGTCAAATAGGTTGCTTGCGGCGGATGGGGTGCTAGCGGTTTGGCAAGCGGAAAGTATCATTAATTCAGTATCATCAAGGCGCAAGCTGGTGCAAATCCATAACGGCAGGTCTACATTATTTTTGGTTTCATCTTGTTTGTTACTTGTATTGAGTAGGCTTAAACCACTTTTTAATGGGTCTTTTGAGTTGAAAACGCCATGAGTTGAGATGAAAATCTTGCGGTGTTGTTGCAGGTTTTGCAGTGCTTGGAATAATGCCAATGGTTGTTGTTCTATGAGTGTGGGTTGGGTATTCCAGTGTTTTGCAACAAGGCAGGTTTCATGCGGGATAAAGTGTGCAGATTGCATCGCTTCAGTATCAATTACGCCCAATACCCAGTTGTTATTATTGGTTGTGGATTTCGGACAGTGTAGCCAGTGGTCAATGCTGATTTCACGGCTGAGTTTGTTGGCGAGTTGGGGCATTGCTTCCCATGCGAGTTGTCCGAGTGGTGTAGGGAAGATTGCAATCAAATGTTCAAAGTCGGTTGCCCAGTGTTGAATATCGTCCGCGAGGCTGTTGAATCGCTCGTCATCAAGTACGGATTGCCAGTTGTGTTGCCATTGGTCAATCAGTTTTTGCCATTGTTGGGCATGTTGTGAGTTGCTAAAGTCATAGATTTTCAAGGATTGTTTGTCTAGCCACAGTAAGCGCAGTATTTGGCGGGATTCATCAATAAAGGGTTGGATAATGGCTTGTTTAGGTTTTAGCTGTTGTTGGCATTCCTCAATACTGGCTATCGGTGTTTGAAAACATTGCAGCCAATATTGTATCGGTGGAAATAGAGTTTGTGGTATGTCGCTATCAAATAAACCAGATTGTGCGGTTTCCACTTCTGCACGCACTTGTTTAATGTTTTTTCTCGTTATAACCCACAAGTCATGCCCTATATTTTCTTGCCAGTCTTTTTCTAATTCAAAATGAACATGACGCAAGCTGATGCGTGAGCGTTCTAAGGCGTTCCACAGTTGGTTTGTATCAGGATTGTCTTGTTGTAGTAATTCTTGAAAATGGACTTTTGCCCAGCATTCAACCCATAGTGCGGATTCTGGATAGACGGTTTCATAAAGAGAGGTTGCGGATTGGAAACGTTGTTGTAATGCCTGATAAACATCAAGAATTTCAGCAGAGAATTGTTTATCTTTCTGTTCAATAAAGCCTTGTTGTTGCCACCATTGTGCAATTTGTTGATAAATGATTGTTTGCGCATCGCCTAGAATTAATGCTGTTAACAATATTTGATAGTTGTCTTTGTCTTCATGTAACAGGTCGAGTAGTTGTTGTAGTTCAGCGGCTTGTTCTTGCAGTTCCCTCCATACGTTATCAAGTTGTTGTTTGAGTGGTTGGATATTGCCTTGTTGCAATTGCTGTAACTGTTTTATTAATTCATCTTGTTCAAAGTATTCTAGGTTTTGGCTTAGTTTGAGGCGTTTAAATAGTGCTTGTTTGCTGATTGGTGAGATATTCATCAGTATTTGCCAGCTAAAAAAATCGGGTTCATTTTGTTTAATCCACGATTCCCAGCGGGTTTCATTTAGGCTTTGGCTGCATTGATTTGCAGTGTGCCAACAGGGGGTAGTTTGCCATTGTTGTATTGGGTTTGGGGTTTGAATGAATAAAATAGCTAGCAGGGCATGGTGTGGATCGTCAATGCTATTTGTAAATTTTGGAAAGCGTTGTTTTAAATGTTTTTTTAGCCATAAATCTAATGCTTGGATTGTATCGTTTACTTGGTTTTGCCATTGGGGTTCAAATTCTAAACCTTCACACATATCTAATTGCACACGGTAGTCATGCAGTTGTTTTTGTTGTTGATTGTAGATTTTACGTTGCGGTTGCCATAAAGCGGGTTTTTTAGGAAATTGTTGTTCTAATTGCAAGGCAAGTTGTTGATATTTTTGCTCGGATAATGCCCGACATTGCAAAGCTTTTTGTATAAACGGCGAGTTAGCAACATTTTCTAGTGTTTGATACAGTTCTGATAAAGGTTGTTTGGTTTTGGCTTGTTCTAAAATATAGATACTTTCGGCGATGCTAAGCAGGGTTTCAGTCGGGATTGAATCAAATAAACGCTGGTTTTTTTCAGGGTCGTGCCATTTTTGGATCATGTTAGTTAATAGGTTTTGAATGCCGTTTACAAAGCTAGGTTTATCGATATTTGTGTCTGAATGAATATTTAAATTGTGTATAACAATATTATTATTAATAACGTCAGTTTTCCCCGCCATCATCCATAACCAAAACCCAAGCGACGCTAAATTAAAACTTTGTTGGTTGACTTGTTGTAGCATTTCGAAATGTGCAGTATAACTTTCCTGTAAACGCAATATCCGTTGCCAAACTTGCTTATCTTGTTCGCCTTGTTGTAAGCAATTTTGCGCATAGTCCAGTCCGCTTTGAAAGGTTTTTAATGCCTGTTGACGATTGCCAA
>JAYQWJ020000605.1:0-2113 GCA_035829175.2 Candidatus Albibeggiatoa psychrophila | reverse complement strand
CCATAACGAAAAAGAGAATGAGCGGGTTTAGCATGTTTGAGTTTACAGAGCAAACCCATTAAAAAATATTTCAGATAAAATCAATAAAAATCATAAGTTTGATAAGGAATAGTCAAAATTTTCATTCATTAAGTATTGAGTATCCCAACCATTTCACCTGTTATCACTGCACAAAGAGCTATAAATAATACATCTACCAAACTCTGCTTGCTATATACATGCTTGAAGCAGAGCTTGGTGAGCTATAAACCACTATTTTAAATTAGTAACGGGCATTAATGAGAGACAATTGTTTTACTTATCTTTTTTAGGCTCAACATAAGTTGGATCATTTGGGTTGAGAAAAATAAAATTCATTTCCCCCTCAATTTTAACAAAATCCATCGTTGCCCCATTTAACAAGGCTTTGCAGCTCTGAGTAAATACAACATCAATCCCAGATGTGACAATATGCACGTCATCTGGCTTAATATCATCAAACCCTATTAAATATTCAAAACCCTTGTCTGCGGTTTCTCGTGCATCAATCCGTAATGCCTGTCCTTGAATATCACTTTGTTTAGCTGATTTAAAAATCTGTTCAGCCGCATTAGGGGTTACTTCAAACATGTTTATCCTCCTTTTGGACAAATTGTATAAATCGTTGCGCCCAATGGTTTTTTTCGACATCTTTTAAATGGGCATAACAAGCTAAAGTATTTTTATAAACGATACCATCATGCTGACCATCAATACCATAACCACGTTTTACTTGATAAGCATAAGTCAATGATGGATCAATATTTATTGCTTGTGAATAATGAAACTCGTGCGCTGCAATTTCACCTAATTCACCTGCTTGATTGCGTAAAGCCCACAAACCTTGCCCTGTTTCTTGCAAAATCGTATAACCGCTGCCTTTAGGCTTTTTATTCAAAATAGTATCCAATGGCAGTGCGCCGACCATCTCCCACGTTTTATCATCCCACGTCAATTGCCGCGCCAAATACATCAAACCACCACATTCTGCATAAACGGGCAAACCTTGTTCAATCGCTTGCTTAATAGATTGTTTCAAATCAATATTATCTGCTAATTGCTGAGCATGGGTTTCGGGAAATCCGCCGCCAATAAATAAGCCATCTAATTGAGGTAAACAGCTATCTTGCAGTGAATTAATAAAAATCAGTTCTGCGCCTGCATTTTGTAATGCTTGTAAATCACTGGCATAATAAAAGCCAAACACATTATCCCGAATAATACCAATTTTGACCGCTTTAGCATTCATTTTGATGGGAATAGGTTGATATTCAAATTTTTTCGCAGTCTGCGCAATGGTTAAAACAGCATCTAAATCAATTTGCTGTCCAATTACTAATGCAATTTGATTAATTTTATCAGTGGTTTGATTGGCTTCATTGCTGGGAATAAGACCTAAATGACGCTCTTCAATATTCAAATCCGAAGAATGAAAAATGCTACCTAAAACAGGAATATCAGTATAGTAGTCTATGGCTTTTAATAGTTTATTTTCATGACGTTGTGAGGCAACTTGATTGAGAATAATCCCCGCAATATTAATATTAGGCTCAAAAGCTTGAAAACCTAAAATAATCGGTACAATACTGCGTGTCATACCATGAGGATTAAGCACCAAAATCACGGGTGCGCCAACCAACTGTGCTAAGGCTGCATTACTGGTTTTACCTTCTACATCAATGCTATCAAACAAACCCATATTGCCTTCAATAATTCCAATGTCGGCATCATGGGTATATTGTGCGATACAAGCTTGAATTTCATTTTTGCTCATTATATGAAAATCTAAGTTGTGACAATCGCGTCGAGCAGCCTGACTTAACCATAGTGGATCGATATAGTCTGGGCCTTTTTTAAATGGTTGAACAGTCAAGCCACGTTGGGTTAACGCAGCACAAAGTCCTATGGATACGGTTGTTTTACCTGATGATTTGTGCGCAGCGGCAAGCATTAAATGTGACATAGAGACTATAGTGGGGATTGGCGTGGAAAATACAATTTTTGCTGAGTTTAAACAGTTTAGCTTAAAATGAGGAAATATCAATGGTTCGGACAGTTTTTAACTAATATAATAAAATCAATTATTTAACAATTC
>JAYQWJ020000604.1:0-3579 GCA_035829175.2 Candidatus Albibeggiatoa psychrophila | reverse complement strand
ATCAAATAAGTAAAAATTACAAAACGGTACATATTTCAAAACCTTGTTGTGAATTAATTTAAGATAATAGTGATTGTCGCTACTCATCTTTAACTATGATTAAGACAGCCTATCATCAATGCTCTACAATCCAAAATAATAAAAAGCCATTGTTTAATTATATTAATTTATTCTAAAATACTAATACATTCATAAAACCTCTAATAATAACTATGAAAAGCTACCAAGATTTAGTGCAAGATTGTTTGCCGCAAGTTAAAGAGTTAATGCCATGGGATTTAACCAATGCGCTTATATCCGATAATCCCCCGATTTTGTTGGATATTCGAGAACCTTATGAGTATCAAACATTACATTTGAATTCATCGCTGAATGTGCCACGCGGTATTTTAGAAGCGGCTTGCGACTATGGCTATGAAGATACCGTGCCTGAATTAGCGACAGCGCGTGATAAAGATATTGTAGTGATGTGTCGTTCAGGGAATCGCAGTATATTGGCGGCTTATGTGATGCAGCTTATGGGCTATCAATCGGTTAAATCGCTCAAAACGGGGGTAAAAGGTTGGAACGACTATGAGCAACCCTTGTATAATCAGCAAAACGAGTTAGTAGACACTGATACTGCTGACGACATGTTAAATATTCCTGTCCGTCCTGACCAATTGGCGCGAAAAACATCATGAAATTTTGGCTTAAAACGCTGGCAACCGCGATTATCATTCTTATCTGTATTGTCATTGTTGGGCAATTATCGATTTCTTATCAATTTGCGCAATTGTTGGTGCATTATCCGAAAAATAGTCGCGCCGAAGCTGCACGTCAGCCAAATGCTCAAATAGAACAAATTTTTGCGGCATTTGATGTCCAAGATTATGAAAAGATAACGCTACAAACAGAAGATGGAATGAATTTAGAGGCGATTTATTTGCCTTCACAAAATCAAGCTTCTCTTATTATATTGCATGGTTATAAAGGCTATTTGTATGAAACCGCACATATTGCCAGCTTATTGCAAAAACATGGTTATGGGGCAATTTTACCCGTATTCCGTGCCCATGGAAAAAGTGATGGCGAGTTGATTAGTTTTGGCAAACATGAAGTGAAAGATGTGCAAGCCGCTTACGATTATTTGCTGACCCAAGATGATGTTGATCCTGAGAAAATTGGTCTTATCGGTAATTCAATGGGGGCTTCGATTGGTCTTTTATACGCGACAAAAAATCCACAAATTAAAGCAATTGTGGCGCAAAGTCCTTATGCTTCGTTACGTGATGCCAAAAATATGGGTTTAGCTAAATTTACTAATCTTTCTGGTTTTCCCTACAACAGTATGATGGGGTATTTTATCCAAAAAGCGGCCAATATTAATATAGATGAGCTTGCGCCGATTAATGTGATTGCAGATATTGCCCCACGACCTGTGTATTTTTTAATTAGTGGTGCGGATAGTGTTGTGCCAACCAAAAGTGGATTAGCATTACATGCTGCGGCAAAAGAACCAAAACAATTGTGGGTTGTTCCCAATTTAGAACATGCGCAATTTAATTTACGTCATGCGGACGACTTTGAAGAGCGGATTAGTGCATTTTTTGATAAGAACTTATTATAGTTTTTTCATTTTAAGGTGTTAGGACTGCCGATCCTTGAAGAACTGGCAGTCCTGATAATTTATTTATAATACGGCATTACACTGCTTGCTTATATTGTCTTGCCGCTTGGATAAATCCAGAAAATAACGGATGTCCATCACGCGGTGTAGAAGTGAATTCTGGATGGAACTGACAACCAATAAACCATGGATGATGTGCATTTTCAATCACTTCAATTAAGTTCCCATCGGCTGACATCCCAGCAAACACCAAACCTGATTGACGCAATAAACCAATATATTGATTATTAAATTCATAACGATGACGATGGCGTTCTCTGATGATTTCTTGATTATATAAATCACGGGTTTTACTCCCCGTCATCAAGTGACAAGTTTGCCCACCTAAACGCATCGTACCCCCAAAATCAGAACTTTCGGTACGGGTTTCAACACCGCCAGAATCATTTAACCATTCCGTAATTAAGGCAATCACAGGATGAGATGTTTTAGGGTCAAACTCTGTACTGTGCGCATCGCTTAAACCCGCCACATTACGGGCAAAATCGACCACAGCAACTTGCATTCCCAGACAAATACCTAAATAAGGCACATGATTTTCACGCGCGAATTGGGCAGCAGTAATTTTACCTTCAATCCCACGTTCACCAAAACCACCGGGGACTAAAATCGCATCCATCTTTTCTAGGCAATTAACACCTTGAGTTTCAATATCTTCTGAATCAACGTAGACAATTTCAACTTTGGTTTGGGTTTTAATCCCCGCATGAATCAAGGCTTCAGTCAATGATTTGTACGCATCGGTTAAGTCAATGTATTTGCCAACCATTGCTACTTTCACTATTTCATTGGTATTTTTCTGTGCTTCAACCACATTTTCCCATTCCGTCAGATTAGCTGGGCTGGTTTCAATTTTTAATTTTTCGCAAACAATGTCATCTAACTCTTCTTTATGTAGTTCTACTGGAATTTGATAAATGCTCGGCGCATCTAATACGGGAATCACCGCGCGTTCATCAACATCGGTAAATAAAGCAATCTTACGTCTTTCTGATTCAGAAATAGGATAACTCGAACGACATAACAACACATCAGGTTGAATACCGATTGAGCGCAGTTCTTTCACTGAATGTTGAGTGGGTTTGGTTTTTAATTCACCTGCGGATGGAATGTAAGGCACAAGGGTTAAATGGATAAACAAAACCCGTTCACGTCCTAACTCGGCACGCATTTGGCGAATGGCTTCTAAAAAGGGTAACGATTCAATATCACCCACTGTACCACCCACTTCAACCAATGCCACATCCACACCTTGAACACCTTCGTGGATACTGCGCTTAATTTCATCGGTAATATGTGGAATCACTTGTACAGTCGCGCCTAAATAATCGCCACGACGTTCTTTACGAATCACATTTTCATACACACGACCCGTAGTAAAGTTGTTGGTTCTCGTCATTTGTGAACGAATAAAACGCTCATAATGCCCTAAATCTAAATCAGTTTCTGCACCATCATCAGTAACAAAAACCTCCCCATGTTGAAATGGACTCATCGTACCGGGGTCAACATTGATATAAGGGTCAAGTTTGAGTAATGTCACCTTAAGATTACGTGCTTCTAAGATGGCAGCAAGGGATGCGGCAGCAATACCTTTTCCTAATGAGGAAACTACACCGCCTGTAATAAATATAAATCGTGTCATGTCTACTTGATTGGTTGCGATAATAATGAACCCAAAATATCAAATTAGAGCTGGCATCTCAATAGAATTATGAGTTACTTATTTTGCAGGGCAATCACATTCAAAAATATTTATATTAAAGTTAAGAAGAATCAGATGTTTGAGAAGGATTAGCCAAAACTTTCATTAAGTATTTAGTATCCCAAGCAGCCTTAAGCCACTTATTTTTGATACCGCGTTTGGTGATTTTTTCAGCTTTGAGCATGTTTAAAGCCACATGTCTGAT
>JAYQWJ020000603.1:0-4990 GCA_035829175.2 Candidatus Albibeggiatoa psychrophila | reverse complement strand
AGCCAAATTTCATTAACTGAAAAAAACAAAACTCAACTGCGTTTTTTAATGACCAACAAATTTCAAAACCTAAACTCACTTAAGAGCTGTGATCCTGATTTAATTTGGATTGCAGCTTTACTTAATGAAATGGGCTATCTCAGCTTACAACAATCGCTCAATAAGTTCACTTTTCAAAAAGCATTGAACCAATTCCAAAAAGATATAGGTAAAAGCTCTCAGTTAAATATGGATACATGGAAATCCCTTAGTACCATCAAACTTACCTCAAAAACTAAAGAGTATATTAATCATTTAAGGTGTAAATAATTCATTAAGGATAAGCAATGAACACAACATTTTATGCACTGCTTGTTGGTATCAATCAATATAAAAGCCCTAAACTCCATAATCTAAATGCTTGCATCAATGACGTGAAAGCGATAGAACATCTGTTGCAAATGAAGTTTAATGTGCCTTCTGAAAATATTTTGATCTTGGTGGATGAACAGGCAACCCATCAAGCCATCAAATCTGCATTTCAACAGCACCTAATTGCGCGTGCCCAAGCTTGGCAGAAAAATCAATCTGAGAATAAGCCTATATTTTTATTTCATTTTAGTGGTCATGGTTCTTATATAACCAATACCAATTATGCTAGAGCAAGTGGCATTACAGAAGAAAGTATTGTTTCTTATGACAGTCGTACAGAAAATGTATTTGATATTAAAGACTGGGAATTAGCAGGTTTTATCAGTCAACTCGCACAATGCGGGATAGATAATACGATTATTTCTTTAGATTGTTGTCACTCAGGCTCTGGTACTCGCAATATAAATAGAGATGATATTGATGAATGTATTCGATTGTGCCCACCTGACGAACGTCCCCAACCCAGTCAAAATCCAAACTCCATTACTCGTGGTGGCTGTTTTAGTCCTGCTTGGAATGAGTTGCAAAATAAACATGTTTTACTAGCTGCCTGCCGTTATGATGAACAAGCAAGTGAAAATAGAGAGTTAGAACATGGTTTGATGACATATTTTCTAGTGCATGAACTCAGTCATTATGATTCGGATTTTCCAATAACTTATCAAGATTTACAGCATAGATTAAAACGCCAATTTGAAGAATATTATCTATCCCGTGATATAGCAGACAAAAATAAACAGTCAGTGCAATGCGAAGGTAATACTCAATATCAAATATTTTCAGGTTTAAAGGTTAAAACAGAACTTTTCTTTCCTGTGTTGAAACAAGAAGGTAAACGAGTCTGGATTGAGGCAGGTTTTATCAATGGATTAACTCAAACCAGTTTAGTTTCTATTTATCCAGAACAGCAGATAAATTATGATCCATCACAAGCTCTGGCTGTACTGCAAGTCGAAACATTGGAAACAACAAAATGTAGTGGCTTATTTATCACAGAAACAATTAAATTACCTAAAAATACCAAAGCTGCCATTCGATCATTATATTTCGGTATTCAACGTTCTCTTTTCGTAGAAACCAATTCCCAACACTTACAAGACTGTTTGCAACAAATCGACTTGGGTTCTTACCTTTCAATGACTAATAATGCAAAAAATGCTGACTTTATCCTGTCTACATATCAACAACAAATAAAAATATCCAATAGATTAAGCGCGTTAAATCAAGCACAACCGATTCCATTTGAATTTGACATCCCTAATATTTGTGTACAATTACAGCAAACTTTGTGGCACTTAAGCCGTTTTTACAATGTTTTAGAGTTACATAATTGCAAAAGAGAGCAGCAAATTAGCATGGAGATCAAGCTACTTAATTTTGATAAAGGTGAGCCTATCGCAATACCTATTCCACAAGATAAACACGGTCAATTCATTGTCCCAAATGAACAAGCGATTGTCATAGAAATAACTAACCATAGTGATAGACCCTTGTATTTTGCTTTATTCGATTTAAGTTATGATTGGTCAATTTCACAAGCTTACCCAGCAAGAGGGGAGCGCAAATGCATTTCTGTTACACATACTATTTCTTTAGGATTATCAAATAATGCTGAAGAACAGTTTGAATTCCAATTACCTAATCATCTTTCTAAGTTGTATCAAATCCTTAAAGTTATCGCAACAGAAGATGAAGCCTGTTTTGATTCCTTAGAGTTGCCTGAGCTAGGTTTGCCTTATCAACAACCAAAAGTCCGTAGTGGAGCTGTTTCCCAAATTGATTTATTGTTACAGCAGACGATGTTAACAGAGGATACGCAACGTAGTTTATTAAAATCGCGTTCAAAAAATTTAGATAATCAGTGGACAACGACTGAGCTTGCATTTTGGATTGCAGGTTAATTTGAAAGGATAAATACTATGTCTGAAGAGCAACCCCGTGGATTATTGAAAAGCAAGACTGACAATCAAGCTTTGGATTTTAAACAAAGTCATGCGCTGGTGATTGGCATTAATGAGTATGAAAATGGAAATTCTCGTTTAAACACGGCGGTTAATGATGCAACTCGTTTAGCTGATATTTTACAAACCACGCACCAATATCAAGTACAACTGCTTACCAATCCCAGTTTGCAAGAATTGACAGAACAACTCCAAGCATTGGCTGAAAAAATCCAAGAAGGAGATAGACTACTGTTTTACTTTGCAGGACATGGTATTGCTCAAGATGCACTGGAAAATGAATCAGGGCCAGCGGGTTATATTGTCCCTAGAGATGCGGATATTAACGATATAACAACCTGTTTTCCAATGCAGGCATTACATGATGTATTAAGTGAATTATCGTGTAAACATGTGTTAGTCATTTTAGACTGCTGTTTTGCAGGTGCATTTCAATGGGTTTCCACACGAGATAGCATATTTCCATCAACGATTTACAGAGAACGTTTTGAGCGTTATATACGTGACCCTGCATGGCAGGTATTAACTTCAACTGCACATGACCAAGCTGCATTGGATAGTTTAGGTAATCAGCTTATTGGTGCGCGGGAAGAGCAATCTCAACATTCACCTTTTGCTCTAGCGTTATTCAATGGTTTATTGGGTGAGGCAGATGTGATTCCCCGTGCAAAAGAGGGTAAACCCGCTGGAGATGGGCTGATTACAGCCACGGAACTTTATCTTTATTTAAGAGATGAAATTGAGGCAAAAACAGAAAGTAAACATAATCGGCAGACTCCACGTTTATTACCTTTGAAAAAACATGATAAAGGTGAATTTGTATTTATTGTTCCAGATAAGGAATTAGATTTACCGCCAGCCCCTGAGTTAAATAATGAAAATAACCCATATTTAGGATTGAGTGCATATAGTGAGGAAAATAAAGATTTATTCTTTGGTCGCCAAACGGTGATTGATAAATTGGTTGAGCAAGTACAACAACATCAATTCAATTTGGTGGTAGGTGTATCTGGTGCAGGAAAATCAAGTTTAGTGAATGCGGGATTGACACCTGTTTTGCGTGAAAATGATTGGTTTATTATCTCACCACTACGTTTAACTGAAAATCCGCTTGAATGTTTTATTTCACATCTAAATCATCATTTAGAATTAGAACTACAAGACCTCACTTCAATAACATTTTTACTGAAAAAATTACAAATTTGGCAACAAAATCATTTACAACAAAAAATATTTCTTATTATTGATCAATTTGAAGAACTCATCACCATTAGTCAAGAGTCTCAACGTAAAGCGTTTATTGCATTACTTAACTCAATTTTGCTGACAGAAATTAAATTGCATATAGTGGTAACGTTACGTTCTGATTTTGAGCCACAAATCACAGAACTATTCAATAAATCTGCTTTATATCAACGTATTCTTGTTCCTTCAATGACCCAAGATGAATTACGTCAAGTGATTGAAAGACCCGCCAATGAACGAGTGCTTTATTTTAACCCACCTCAGCTAATCGACCAGCTCATCAATGAAGTGGTGCAAATGCCCGGTGCACTGCCACTGCTATCTTTCACTTTGAGTGAGTTATACATTCGATATATAGAGCGAAGAGGTGATGACCGAGCTTTAACACAAGAAGACTATGAAGGTTTAGGCAGAGTCATTGGCTCATTACAAAATCGTGCTAATCAGGAATATGAACGTTTAGGTAAAGAGCATCAAGCTACCATGCGTCGTATGATGTTGCGTATGATTACTACTGAAAATGGTGAATGGACACGGCGGAGAGTGTTTTTAGATGAGTTAATTTATCATGATGATAAGGAAAATCAGCGAGTTCATAAAATCAAGAATCAACTAATTGATGCACGCTTATTGGTCACTGGTGAAACTGACGGACAAGTTTGGATTGAACCTGCACATGATGCTTTGATTAAGGCTTGGTCTGAGCTGCAAAAATGGAGAGAACAGCAGGAAAAACAGTTGCCTTTTGTGATTCATACGGATTTGATTCGCAGTGCAAAATCTTGGCAACAAGAAAAATTTAAACGAAATAAAAATGATTTGCTATGGAACAAACACCCCTCTCTTGAAACAATTAAGGCTGCCAAAAAAATGGGCGTTGTCTTCAATCAGAGAGAAGATGAGTTTATTACTAAAAGTATTAGTAAGAGAAAGTTCAATAGAATAAGAAACATTGTTTTCATTTCTGTAGCATTAATTACATTAACACTGACATCTATTATCTTTTATGCCCAAGCACAAAATGCTAAAAACTTAGCGTTTCAAAATGCGGTAGATGGTGCAACCGCAGCGCAAGATCGTGGTAATTGGCAAGCTGCTAAAAACTTATACTCAAATGCGATAGAGCAAGTTAAACCACAATCTATTTCTGAACTGCTTCAAAATATTAATGATGCTGTACAGACACTGCGTAATCCTATTGACAAAGATAAAGTACGTTTAGAGATTGAAAATTTAAGAGCTTATTTTATCTTGGGCGATCGAGAGCAGATTAAAGCTGAATTGGAGAAATTCTCTCAACGAACTGACTTAGGACAATATGAAGCAACCTATTGGTTATTGCATGGGGATTTTTTAATAAGTAATCCTGAAAC
>JAYQWJ020000602.1:0-16399 GCA_035829175.2 Candidatus Albibeggiatoa psychrophila | reverse complement strand
TGCTTTTTAGCCAATGTAGAAGTGACCGCGACTGCTGCGCCTGAAATTGCGATTTCTGGTAACAGTCTTGAAATTCAAGATGATGATACAAGTCCTAGCATTGATGATGGAACGGATTTTAGTCGGGTAGAAGTAGGACAAACACTCAATCATAACTTTACTATCAAAAACGAAGGATTAGCCAATTTAAATTTAACAAATTCGTCTTCTTATATTGAGCTTTCAGGTACAAATGCTGACCAATTCTCAATCACGCAACCGAGTAACTCCGTGATTGCAGCCAGTTCAACACAAACTTTTAAAGTGAGTTTTAAACCAACACAAGAAGGCGTGCAAAGTGGCACAATTACAATTGAAAATGATGATAGTGATGAAGGGACATACATTTTCTTAATTGAAGGCGAAGGCACAATAAACCCTGCTTTGGCACTCAATTTAACCAAAACTACATTTTTTGAAGACGACGGCAGCAATATTACAACAGGCACAGTCTCTCGATTAGGGACGGTTGGCGCGATTACGGTCACACTGAGCACTGATAATGACAAAGTTTCTATTTCTCCAAGCTTATTAACCATTGCTGATGGTGAAACCGATTCAAGTGCTTTCAATTTGAGCATTATTGATGATGATGAATATACGGGCGATGTGACAGTCAACTTGACAGCTTCGGCTAGTAGTTATGAGGGCGATTCTGTCAGTTTGAGCATATCTGAAGATGAAACCAAACCCGAAGATGAACCTAAACCCGAAGATAAGCCTTTTTTCCTACCGCCACCCCAACCTGATTATATTGCGGTATTTATCGGCAGTCCAAACGGGCGTGTTATCAGTGAACCAGAAGGGATTGATTGCAATAAAGGTCAAGGCAGTTGCTGGCACATTTTCCCACGGATTGATCCAAAAACAGGCTCGATTACACGCTTAACTTTGAATACGATTGCACCAGAAGGTTTATATTTTGATAGCTGGACGGGTGATAGCGATTGTAATGACAGCAAATTATATCTCAATGATAGCAAAGGTTGTTTAGCTTATTTCTACGGCATTCGTGGTTATCAAGCACCTGACGTAAAACAAGATGCTTATTTCTCAACACTTGGTTTCACGGCATTGATTGACGAGTCGCACAATATTTTAAGTCGTTTTGATTTAACCCATAAGCAAACCATGCTGATGACCGCGACAGCCAATGATACACAAGCTGACCCTGCATTAAGTTTGGAACAAACCAGTATCGAAACCTTGATTGCGCAAAATGATAATTGGACACAAGCGATTAATCGGATTGCATTGGAAGATGTCTTGTCATTACCCGTCGCAGATAGCAGTGCTGCATTATTGAAATCATTGGATGTTGATAACTATTCTCTAGCCATGACTGCGGTTCAAGCAGGTTTGGCAACCTTGGAAATTACACCTCAAGAAATTGATAAACAAGGCTTATCTTATATTAGTACTCGCTTGCTATTTACTGATGCAGACAATACCAAAATTAATTTCACACTTAAAAATGTATCAAATACACAAGCGGTGCTGATTAAAGTATGGGGTACAACATCTGACTTAGACCCTTCGGTTGAATTGAGATTTAATAATAGGGTTTTAGACAGTAATAATCATTGGCAACAGCATTCACGCGCCGATGAAATCCCCGACGATCAACAACCAAAAAGTATCAATGATGCTGCACTTTTAGTTGATTTATCCAATGCCAGTTATGAGCTTGGTTTAAATACGGCGAATAATATCAGTGGCTTATTGGTGGTTGAAATTCAGTTGTTAGATGATTAATTGTCTAAGCTCCTGAGCTATCGTTGCTTGGGAGCTTGATTCTGAGTTTGATGTAAGAAATAGCCAGCCTTTAAAATCGGGCACTTATGTTTTTTTACGTTTTGACCAGCATGGTTATAAGGCTAAAAAATGATGTTGAACTCGGATTATTTATCATTGCCAAAGTGAAAATAATATTTTATTGAATGGGAGAGAATTATGTTAAGGATATTATTTATTTTACTGCTAGCAATGCTACATTGCACGGCTTGGGCAACAGGACAATATGCTGGACACAAGGTGATGTTGTTAAACTCATATCATGAGGCTTATCCTTGGACGCATGATATTACACAGAATATACAAGACAGCTTTGCAGGAACAGGTATTGAGCTGCAAATATTTTATATGGACACGAAGCGTCATAGACTTGAGCATGAAAAACAAGCGGTTGCACTGGAAGCAAAAACGGCTATTGATGCGTTTCAACCCGATGTGCTTATTTCGGCTGATGACGATGCCTCGAAATATGTGATTGCACCTTTCTATAAAAACACTGAATTGCCTGTGATATTTTGTGGAATAAATTGGGATGCTTCTTCTTACGGATTTACAGAGGAAAATAATCAAAAAAGCATTGTGTCCAATATTACAGGTATGATTGAAGTACATCCGACATATTTTGTGATTAAACATCTTCAACGTTATGCTAAAGGTTCGCGCATAGGCTTTTTAAGTTTTGATGGTATTACTGAACGTAAATCATTTCAGTATATACAACAATTTTTAGGTCATCCTTTCGATAAAGTTTATTTGCATACAAATTATGAAGACTGGAAACAGAGTTTTTTGAAATTGCAAAGCGAAGTTGATATGTTGTTTTTATACAATCCCTATGGCTTAATCGGTTTTGATGCTGAAGATGCGACTCGGTTCATCGATGAAAATATTAAAATCCCCATTGGTACAACCGTACCTGGAAGAATGCCATTTTCAGTACTTGGAATTGTGCAATTAGGTTCGGAACAAGGTCAGTGGGCAGCAGGTGCAGCTTTGCGGATTTTGGATGGCGAAAGCCCGTCAGATATTCCTGTGACGCATAATAAAGGCGGCAAATTAATGATTAATATGCGTTTGGTGAATAAGTTGCAATTGAAAATAGATTTAAAGTTGCTCAAAACGGCTGAGATTGTGAAATAGTCAAACTCCGAATGATTAAATGATAGGAGTGTAAGATTTATCTTGCTCAGGCAACAAATTTTATACTTCTGTAAAAACTAAATAATACTCAGAAAACCCAAATTGCAGTCACGACATAAAATATTTATAAAAAACTCAAGTCTTTGAATATAAATTTAAAACATGCTATCTGTTTTTAATATCCCACTGTTAGTTTGATTCAAAACTAGAAATTTTCCCATTCACCCACAAATCAAAAGACATTTGAAATCCATATAAATCCACTAATTATTGTTCACTGATAATTGATAACTGCGTCCAGTTCATTGATAATTGTTGATTGATAACAGATAATTGTCCATTTCACACAGGCATACAGAATAAATAGCCCTATGTTAAACATGATTACGAAAATTTTTGGTAGCCGCAATGATCGCCTTATTAAGCGCATGTATAAAATTGTTGCGCAAATCAACGCATTAGAACCAGACATCTCCACTTTAAGTGACGAAGACCTGAAAGCCAAAACCGTTGAATTCCGTGAACGCTATGAAAAAGGCGAAACTCTAGATCAATTACTACCAGAAGCCTTTGCAACAGTACGTGAAGCAGGTAAACGCGCTTTAAATATGCGTCACTTTGACGTGCAGCTTATCGGCGGTTTGGTATTGCACCAAGGTAAAATTGCAGAAATGCGAACGGGTGAAGGTAAAACTTTAGTCGCAACGCTCCCAGCCTACCTTAATGCCATTCCCGGTAACGGGGTACACATCATCACCGTCAATGAATATCTTGCCAAGCGTGATGCTGAATGGATGAGTAAGATTTACAACTTTTTAGGTCTCAGTGTTGGGGTTGCGATTCCCGACATAAAGCCTGATGAAAAACAAAAAGCTTACTCCTCTGACATCACCTATGGCACAAATAACGAATTCGGCTTTGATTATCTGCGCGATAACATGGCATTCAGTGCCAAAGACCGTTTACAACGCAAACAAAATTACGCGATTGTGGATGAAGTGGATTCAATTTTAATTGATGAAGCTCGAACCCCTTTGATTATTTCAGGGCCGACTAACGACACCTCTGAATTATATAAACAAGTCAATGAAGTGATTCCTACGCTCGTGCCACAAGAACGTGAGCCGCATAAAGATGATGAAGAAGATGTGCCCGGTGATTACTGGATGGATGAGAAGAACAAACAAATTACAATGAGTGATGATGGTCATCTCAAAGTTGAAGCATTCTTATTCAAAGAAGGTATTTTAAAAGACGGTGAAAGCCTTTATGATTCTGGCAACATCATCATCGTACATCATGTTAACGCCGCATTACGTGCGCACAAATTATTTCAACGCAATGTTGATTACATCGTCAAAGAGGATGAAATTGTCATTGTTGATGAATTTACGGGACGTACCATGCAAGGGCGACGTTGGTCTGAAGGTTTGCACCAAGCGATTGAAGCCAAAGAAGGTGTGACAATTCAAAATGAAAACCAAACCCTTGCCTCAATTACATTCCAGAATTTGTTCCGTATGTATGACAAACTTTCTGGCATGACGGGTACGGCGGATACGGAAGCTTATGAATTTCAAACTATTTATAATTTAGAAGTCACCGTAATTCCAACTCATCGTTCCATGGTGCGCGATGACATGTCAGACCGTGTGTATTTGACATTGGAGGAGAAATTCAGAGCAATATTGGAAGATATTCGTGACTGTCAACAACGCGGTCAACCGGCTTTAGTCGGTACGGTGACAATTGAAACCTCGGAACATTTAGCCCAATTATTACGTGATGCGGATATAGAGCACAAAGTTTTAAACGCTAAATTCCATGAGCAAGAAGCACATATTGTGTCACAAGCAGGTCGTCCCGGTTCAGTTACCATTGCAACTAACATGGCGGGTCGTGGTACGGATATTGTGCTGGGTGGCAATGTAGACGAAGAAGTCAAAGCATTAGGTGAAGATGCCACCGTGGAAGAGATTCAAACCACTCGTGATGAATGGGTTAAACGCCATGCCGCAGTAATAGAAAGTGGTGGTTTACACATCATTGGTACAGAACGCCATGAATCGCGCCGTATTGACAATCAATTGCGTGGACGTTCAGGTCGTCAAGGTGATGCAGGTTCTAGCCGTTTCTATTTATCGCTTGAAGACAATTTAATGCGCATCTTTGGTTCAGAGCGTGTTGCGGGCTTAATGAAAAAATTAGGCATGGAACAAGGCGAAGTGATTGAACATCCTTGGGTGACAAAAGCGATTGAAAATGCACAGCGTAAAGTAGAAGGTCGCAACTTTGATATTCGTAAACAATTGCTTGAATACGATGATGTTGCCAATGACCAACGTAAGATTATTTATCAAGAACGTAATCACTTAATGGCGGCTGATGACGTTAAAGGTTATGTTCAAGATTTGCGTTATGATGTGTTCAATGAAGCGATTGATGAGTTTATTTTGCCTCAAAGCTTAGAAGAAATGTGGAATGTGGAAGGCTTGGAGCAAATGCTAGAAAGTCGTTTTGCCTTAAAAGTCCCTGTGCGTCAATGGTTGGATGAAGATCACGAATTGTATGAACAGACTTTGCGCGAGAAGATTGTCGATGAGGCTGAAACTGAACATGCCAATAAAGAAGCTCTGATAGGTAATCCACAAATCCTCCGAGATTATGAAAAATCGGTGACTTTGCAAGTGTTAGATAACTTGTGGAAAGAGCATTTAGCTGCAATGGATTATTTGCGTATGGGGATTCATTTACGTGGCTTTGCGCAGAAGAATCCGAAACAAGAGTATAAACGTGAAGCTTTTGAAATGTTTCAACATTTGCTGCATCGTTATAAACAAGAAGTGGTTGGAGAAATATCCAAAGTTCAGGTACAAAAACCAGAAGAATTGGATGCAATTGAAGCTGAACGCCGCAGTCATGTGTCTGAAATGCAGTTTAGACATGCTCAAATTGAAGGTTTAACCAATGAGTATAGCGAACAGCAAGCCGCTCAAGCCAAACAAGATGGTGAAGCCGCAGAAGAACTTGCTAGACAACAACCTTTCGTGCGACATGGCAAAAAAATTGGTCGAAATGATGTTTGTCCTTGTGGTTCAGGCAAGAAATATAAACAGTGTCATGGCAAACTAAGTTAAGCAATTTGATGAATAAACTATTTTTTGATTCCTAGACAGCATCAGTTTGGGAGTCGAAAGGTATTTTATTGCCAATATGCGCTATTGAGTATCATAAATTTTTGAATAAAATCAGCTTAAAATTATGATTCCCTTTTTGTTAGACATTTTATAAAGATGTCATCTGGGACGGATAAGATGAGCTGTCTATATTCATTTTTTATCATTTAATCAACTATAAACCTAAAATTACTTTAAGCTTATTTTGTTTATATTTGCTATAAATGATGCGACTAACACTTATCGTCAACTATCCATTGATGTTAATATAAGCAGGTTATGATAGATAGATTCAAGGTTTCTCAATATAAAACCTTTAGCATAACGTGTTATGAAAACATAAAGAAAATAGATTAAACCACAGTACATCATTAATTTTATTGTTTGGCTGTCAATCTATTCAACTCCACTGATCTTTTTGGGTTGTGATGAAAAAACAAATTATTTTATGCGTAGATGATGAACAAAGTATTCTGGAAAGCTTGAAAATAGAATTAATCCAATTATTAGATGGTTCTTATTTGATTGAAACAGCAGAAGATGGCGCAGAAGCTTTAGAAATTATTGAGGAATTGCTTGAAGATAACTATGAAATTCCATTAGTGATTTCAGATTACATCATGCCGAATATGAAAGGCGATGAATTATTAACATATGTACACCAATATACGCCAAAAACACTAAGTATTATGCTGACGGGTCAAGCCGATACGCAAGCGATTGGTAATGCTATTAATAATGGTGGTTTATATCGTTATATTGCCAAACCATGGGAATCTATTGATTTTGCAATGGCGATTAAAGGGGCTTTGCAAAAATATAATCAAGAAAGGCAGTTGGAAAAATTCTATGCTGACTTAGAATATAAAATTCAACAAAGAACTGAAGAATTAAATTTTAAAAATCAAAAACTAATTGAACTTGATAGAGAAAAAAATGAATTTCTAGGTGTTGTCGTACATGATTTAAAAAATCCATTGTCTGCGATAGAAGGTTTAGCAAATTTAATCAGAATGTCATTAGAAAGCAGCGATATTAATATTGATGAAGTGCTTGAATATACTTGTCTTATTGAGACTAGTTCGCATCAAATGTTTGAATTAATTACCAATTTATTAGATGTCAATGCCATTGAATCTGGCAAGTTCAATATGAATCTGCAATTAATCAATATTCTACCTATTTTAGAAAAAGTGATAAATCAATATCGAATCCCTGCGAAAGAAAAGCATATTGATTTGGAATTGCAAAATGTAGAGTATGAATTAAATGCCTATATCGATACCAATATGTTGCAGCAAATTATCGATAACTTGATTTCAAATGCAGTGAAATATTCCCCTCAACATAAAAAAATCTATATTCGGATTATCCAGATAAATGATTATATTCGCTGTGAAATAGAGGATGAAGGGCCGGGTTTAAGTGTGGAAGAGCAACTGAAATTATTTCATAAATTTGCTCGATTATCGCCACAGCCAACAGCCAATGAAAACTCAACAGGCTTAGGTTTATTTATTGCGAAAAAGCTACTTGAAATGATGAATGGCAAAATCGGCTGTAATTCACAGAAAGGCGTGGGTTCAACCTTTATTTTTGAAGTACCGATGAAAGCACAAGCCTGATTTAGACTCTTCTATAAAAACATCTCTTCGGTTGATTGATAATTATTCAATGTTGATTGATAATTGTGGATTAATACTGACTGTTTAATCTCAATAATGAAAAAACAACCGATTTATTTAGGCGTTAACATCGACCACGTTGCAACTTTACGTCAAGCGCGTGGTACTCGTTATCCAGACCCGATTCAAGCTGCAATCGAAGCTGAACAAGCAGGTGCAGATTTAATTACCCTACATTTGCGTGAAGACCGTCGTCATATTCAAGAGCGCGATGTCTTGATGTTAAAAGATATTTTACAAACCCGCATGAATTTGGAAATGGCGGTGACTGAAGAAATGCTCGCTTTTGCAGAAAAGATTCGCCCCAATGATGTTTGTCTTGTGCCTGAAAAGCGTGAAGAATTGACAACAGAAGGCGGTTTAGATGTTGTGGGACAACAAGAAAAAATGTTTGAGGCTTGCCAGCGTTTGAGTCAAGCAGGAATTCAAGTATCACTGTTTATTGACCCAGATGAAGCGCAAATCGATGCGGCTGTCGCAGTGAAAGCACCTGTGGTTGAAATCCATACAGGACGTTTTGCAGATACTGACAACAGTCAAATAGAATTAAATCGAATTATCAAAGCGGCTGAATATGCTGCACAACAAGGTTTGCAAGTCAATGCAGGTCACGGCTTGCATTATCACAATGTGGCTGAGATTGCGCGAATTCCACAGTTTTGTGAATTAAATATTGGTCATTCGATTATTGCACGTTCTGTGTTTACAGGCTTTAAGCAAGCTGTGGCTGAAATGAAGCGTTTGATGGTTGAAGCACGCGCTTTAGCATAAAATATTTGAAAATAGCGGATTTTATTGGTGAGAAAAGAGTGACGTTTATTCTCACCATTCAATATATTAGCTACGCAGTTTGTTTCATATTTGCATCCAAACCTCAGTGACTTTTCCATCAATCACTTTTGCCGCCCAATTTTCACATAGATAAACTTCATTTTCTGCTAATGTTTTTTGGCGAAGCATCTGTGGGCAGTATTGGCTTAAGCTTTCAAATGTTTCATTAGGCTCTTTATTAACTAATAAAATAGGGTATTCATCGAAAAATAACGCTTCCCATTTTCCATCTGTTGTTTGATAAATAGAAACCATCATGTCATACCAATTTTCCTCGAGTCGTGGTTGCCATGTCGTACTGTTCATTACTAAACCTAATATCTTCCTGACTTTCACACTTTTCCAATCAGCAGGCTTAGCCCACTGCTTAGTATTTTCTTGTGGTTTGCTCACATTTATACATCCAGATAAGCCTTCCTGTTCATTGCATACAACCTCTTGAATAGCCTTAGGTAATTGAGAACGCTTACCAACCATAGCCAGTTTATTCCAAGTCTCTTGAGCTTCAGATTCACGACCACTGACTTCTAACAAACGCGCTAAATTAAATTCAACTTGTGGTGATGGATTTTCATATTCATTTAATAATCGTTTTAAGCCATTGATAATATTTTGAAATGGGGCGGAGGTAAATCGTATATTTTCATACTGGGCAATCAAAAGTAACATTTTAAATTGAATTTCAATCGTTTCATTTTGTTGCTGAATGTCCAATTCTTGGAAGTGCTTAAATCCCTCATTTAAAATTAAGCTAGCTAAATTAGGTTCGCCAAGATATAAATAGCTAATTGCTAAATTAAAATAACTTGGAAAATAATAAGGGGCAATATTGATCGAGAATTTAAATTGCTCAATAGCCGCTTCAAGATTACCTTTAGCTATATCACCTAAACGCGCACTTTTTAAACTTTGCAAGCTTGTCACGGTGCTACCCATCGTAAGAATACTTTTAATATCACCATCTAAAATACTTGGTAGCCAATAAAAATAGGCAATATCACCCATATCACGTTTAGCTAGCTGTAAATAGCATACGCCAATATTGTTTTGAATCTCTTTACCTTGATAAGTACGGCGAAATTCACGAAAAAAATAGGAAATGGCATCTCCGCATTGCTCAAAAATAGAAAAACGCACACCATATTCGTAAAACATATATTTGTCGTGCAACGTTGTCCATATTTGATTAGTTTTTTTTGCTCTAAGAACGGGTGATGGATAGCGTTCTTTATTTTCTGCCTGCTTCATTTTGAAGAATTTAGATAAAAACTCAAAAAAATCAGCCTCTTCTCTAACTAACAAGCCTACTTTATAACCTGCAAATATTGCATAAAGAAAACCTGATTTATCAGCTTCTAATTCAAATTTTCTATAATATTTAGATAATTCCAAGTCAGGTTTGTCAAGTTGCTCAAGCTGTTCATATAATACTTTTCTGCGTTCAAAATCATCATGTACAAAATGGGCTAATTCATGCCCGATGATAAATGCCATAAACGCTTCAAATAAATCTGAATTTTCCGTGCTGTATGTTCTGGCTAAATCGATAAACTTATCAGTGATAACAACACTATCATCAGGCAAAACTTGAGGTGGTAGAGTGTGTGCATCTTGTTCTGAGATTTTAATTACAACCAATTTTGGCGTATAAACCCCTGTATATGCAACACTATTTATCCTATTGAAAATAATTTGAATATCAGGAGGAATATCAGCTTGTTCTCCGAAATAATCAATAAAGCTCTCAGGGTTAGAAAATGTTCTTGATAATTTATTTGCTTGAGCATTATCCTCAGCACTATAAACAGCCTGTAACATCAATAATAAAAAGAGAGTGACAACGTATCTAATTTGGATAATCATGATAAATCCTTACTCAATAAAATGGCTAAAACCGAGATTTGCTTAAGCTTTCCAATTTATTTTGAAAAACCTTAACAAAGCCAAGATTATTAAGTTCAGTTGGATCATCAAGAATTGTACTCATCCTTTGACTAATTTGCTGCAACTTATTAGCAATTTGAGTTTTAGAAACAGTTCTAAAATATTGCTCAAAATGTTGTGATTGCTCTAATTGCCGTTGCCAAAATGCAGCTTGTAAGTCTGTACTATTATCTAATGAGACAGAAACCAATGCGACCCACTGAGCAAGTTCACACACAGTTTTGTACTCAGCATCAGATGTTGTCATCAACGTATTTTTATCTTGTAAGGTATTAAAACCATTCGCCAAACATTTTTTATACGCACTTGAAGCGTTAGTGAATGTTGGTGCGGCAGTCATTGACATTGGAATAGTTGGTGATCTCTCAAATATCTTTTTAACTTCGACACCTTTGCTGATGATTTCTTTATAATCCATCGCAATTGCAGAAGATAATGCTATTTGGGAAGTATTTCCCGGCATATTTGATGTATCGTCATCATTTAAATCAGATGTCACTGACTGTGAATCATCGGTTGTGACATTATTATCCGCAACAACATCAGACTCTGGTGCATCAAGCTTAGCGTCTTGTGGTAATGCTGCTCGAATCAAAATGGCGAAAATAATCAGCGTAGCAAAAACAGACATCTGCCAAGTTGGATTTAAATGTAAAACATCACCCAACTTATGCCACCATGCTTCGGGTGTTGCTGTTTGCTCTGATTCAGGTCTGGGCTTAGGCTGCATACGCAACTCGTCTACCCAATGTTGATAGCAATCTGAACACTGGTCTAAATGGCTTAACATTTGCTGTCGTGCCTGACCTGTTAATTTGCCCTGCATAAAATCAGCAAGCTCGGTATCCGTTGGACACGCAGTTGTCTGAGTTTTAGAACCTTGTTGTAAACCTAATAATGCAATTGTTCTGTCTGGCAAATTGTTAATTTTTTGCTTTACGGTTACATGATTTTCCATGAGTCTCACCCCATTGCTAAACCCAGCTTGCGTATCACAAAAATGCTTCGTTGATATAGCAAGACTAGGTTGTGTAACACATCTATCATATTTGCAAAGGCAACTTCACAAAATACGATGCTTTAATACCTACTCGTTTGTTCCAAAATAGCGTTCTAAACAATCTTTTAACATCTCGAAAATTCGTTTAAGTCGACGATTCACTGTGCTAACACTGGTCTGCAACGCATCTGCAATCGCCTGTTGTGTCAATCCAGAGAAAAATTTCAACTTCAAAATGAGTCTGTCTTCAGTTGTCAAGTTTGAACACTGTTCAAGATAAGCAAAGAAAGTTTTGCCGTCTAATTCACCGCCTAAACTAGAAATAGCGTTTTTTAGCTCTTCTAACTCTTCGTCTAACTCAGCTTCTTCCAAAACATCGTTTATTTGTTGCAAATCAGAACCTGTGAGATATTTTTCTCTCAATTTAGACTTTTCTTCAGTCGTCAGACTCTTAATTTGTTCCAAATAAGGAGATAATTCATCAATATGAGGCGCAAGAATATGTCTTTTCAGTTGTTCAAGAACTTCTTCTTTGTGTAACTGTTCTAACTCACTCTCAATATCTACATCATCTTGATATTTATCATCACCTTCAAATCTCACTTCTGCAAACGTGGTATGTGTTGGACAGTTTTTTAAAACATCATCAATCACATCGCGGATAAATTGCTTTTCCTTCTCAGGATAATGAAGCATCAAGATAGATAAAGCTTCCTGCTTAAGATGCTGTTTTCTCAATAATATTTCATAAGCTGCTTTGTAAATAGGGTCTTCTTTCTGTTTATAAACAACCCACATTGGCGGGCGATGTTTTCCTTGGATTTCTATCCGCATATCACTGATTTTATTGCGAATAACCACCTTGACAAAACTGCGAAACTGACCATTGCCTTTGCCTTGGTAACTCCGCACTTTCCTCCAAGCACAACGGGATAAATCCGCCAACACCACATCTTGCGCCTTACCATGCAACAATGAACTATCAAAGTAATTCCTATGAATATAATCTCTTATCACTTTTTCAATGTACGAATCATGTTCTGAATCCCACACCAAATTTTTAGCTATATCCACTTTTTGCTGAAAACGTTGCATCAACTCTGGCAGCATATCCACTGTCCAGTTATGACGTAACATCTGCTCTACTGCGTACAAAGCACCTTCAAAACTGTAGGTCGTTTTAAGATACTGGTAATAACCTATATACGCTGATAAAGCAGAATGTCGTTGTTGTGCCCAGTTTTTTGCAAATGCCTCTCGTTGCAGTTTATCTAGCGAAGTATGCTGTAAAGCTAATTCCAGATAGAGGTCGTAATAACGTTTTTCAGGTCTTAGCTGAAACTTGTATAAATAGCGATACTGCAAACCCTTCTCTACATCGACAGTTGGCAACTGGTTTAACTTCAAATCAAACTTTACAAGTCGCTCAAAAAAATGACTAAAACAGCTTAATTCTTGTTCCAAAAATTGCTCAAGCTGTTCCACTGAGGTCAATTGCACATTATTTGTAGCCAGTATCGAGAACTCAGGAATCGTGCCCCGATACATATAATGTTGACCCTCATATTGATATGCCACCTCTTCTGGCAAATCATCATCTAGCAATGTTTTCTCAGTTACATCAAATATATCCTTCCACACAGATCGACAAGATTGCGGATCATGAGATTGCATGGAACTCACAATATACGAAACGGGCGTAAGTTGTGAGTAAGGCGCAGCAAAATTACAGTGGTCAAACTGCCGCCCAAATATAGAGTGTAACAAGTCCCATGGATACATGGTGGCTTCTCCTCCTTTTGATAGTAATCCTTAATTTTATGTGCACAAAAGGCCGTGCTGAATTCAATTACTAGCGTCTTATAAAGTAATACAGACAATATCAATTGTTTTTTCACGGAAATATACACATTAATATAAAAAAATTTCACTATTCGGAATTTAACGAGCCATTAACTTTTTAAGTTACAGCCATTAATAACCCTACTTACCCTCTAAGTAATACTATCAAGCTTAATAAATATAGCACGGAATAAAAAATATGCTGCATGATATATAAAAAATACACTAATTATTAGATTATTATGAAAAGCACCATCTATTTTATGATGTTATTTATTGTTTTTTTGAGCTTTATAGTGTTTCTTTAAAATACCCATTGCAACATTTATGGCTTGTAGTTTTTCTTCATTGCCACCGCGATCTGGATGATATTGACTGACTAACTTTCTATATTGTTTTTTAATTTTTTGATAATCCGTGGGTTCTCGCAGTCCAAGCAGTTCAAGTGCCGCCATTTTCTGTTCTCCTGCATGAAACAATACCCAAAAATCCGTGATTAAATCTTCCACATCTTGCTCCGTTGTGGTTTGCAAATGGGTCACATCCAAATAATATGCTTCTAATGGATCATGCTCAGTTAATGCAGCATCAGCAGAATAATAAGGCAATAACCGTATATTCAATGCAGATATTTCTAAGCACGCTTGTTGTTGCTGCCATAATTGACGACGTAATTTATACAAAGTATGAAATAGCAAAAAGTGCATTTTAAATAAAGGATAAGTCTTCGTCAGGCTAATACTGGGAAAGCCTTGGATTTGATTGGTCTGCAAGGTTTTTAACAATTCAAACTCGCCTAAACCCTGTGGATGTTGGCGTAAAATATTGAATACAATTTCAGTTAATTTTTTTTCGCACATTATTTGACAGCTTCATCAATTCACAGCAAACTATGGATATTTTCAGAATACGTGTCTCAAAAAGACTTTGAGTTCGCATCATCTTAATTTTAAAACAAAAACGGTTATCGCATAATGGAGTTTATCCGTAGTATTTCACAATTGAGACCGCAGCACCACCAGTGTGTGGCAACAATAGGTAATTTTGATGGCGTGCACCGTGGACATCAAACCGTTATTCAACAAGTCAAAACTGAATCACTTGAGCTTGATTTACCAGCAACAGTGATTATTTTTGAGCCACAACCACAAGAATTCTTTATACCCGATAAAGCGCCGACTCGCTTAACTCGGTTGCGTGAAAAATTACTTGCATTTCAACATTATGGCGTGGATAGAGTGTTGTGTTTGGGTTTCAAAAATACTTTGGCTAATCTTGAACCTGAACATTTTATTCAGCAAATATTAATCAATGGTTTAGGTGTTAAATATCTGGTTGTTGGTGACGATTTTCATTTTGGCAAACAGCGACATGGAAATTATAAAACCCTACAAGATGCGGCGCAACAATATCAATTCAAAATTGAAAAACAGTACACTTTTCTAATAGATGGCGAGCGAGTGAGTAGTACACGGATTCGTCATGCTTTGGCACAGGGTAATATGCAGCTTGCGAATGAACTGCTTGGGCGACCTTATATGCTGAGTGGGCGGATTAGTTACGGTCAACAACGTGGACGAACGATTGGTTTTCCCACCGCTAATATTTTTCTACATCGGCATAAATCACCATTACAAGGCGTATTCGCAGTCAAAGTGCATGGCTTAGGTCATCGAGCATTAACAGGTGTCGCCAATTTGGGCACAAGACCTACGGTTAATGGTTCGCAATTATTACTAGAAGTGCATTTATTTGATTTTAAACAACAGGTTTATGGGAAATATATCGACGTTGAGTTTATTGCTAAAATTCGAGATGAACAAAAATTTGATTCTTTCGAGTTGTTAAAACAACAAATTAACCAAGATGCCCAAGCTGCAAGACAACTCTTTAATTCTTGAATAAACTATTTGCACTAGAATTAATTAATATTAAAAAGCACTTGCAAAGATAATCCCCTAAATGTGCGTGAAATCAAGCTGTGTGACCGAGTGTTATACGCCTTTTTTTCACTCAAAATCAGGCATGGCAAATCAAAAATACAGTGTATAATCCTAGCCTCATATCGTCTTTTTCAATCAAAAACTGCCAAGTATCAAATCGAAAACGCCAATGACTGAGCAACAACTGAAAAATATTATAGAAGCTGCTTTATTTGCTGCAAGTCGTCCTCTCACAATTGATCATTTTTTAAGTTTATTTGCTGAAATGGAGCAACCTGAACGGGTTGAAATTCGTGCTTGTCTCAAACTATTAAATGAAGAAACTCAAACCCGTGGCGTAGAATTGGTGCAAGTTGCCAGTGGCTATCGATTTCAAGTTAAACCAGAGCTGACTTTATGGGTTAAGCGACTTTATCCTAAGCGTCAGCCCCGTCAATCACGCGCATTGATGGAAACCTTGGCGATTATTGCATATCGGCAGCCGATTACCCGCAGTGAAATTGAGTCGATTCGTGGTGTCAGTGTCAGCACGCAAATCATGAAAACATTGCTAGATTATCAGTGGGTTAGAGTTTTAGCGCATAAAGATACACCGGGGCGACCTGCCTTGTACGGTACGACCAGACATTTTTTAGATCATTTTAATTTGAAAAACTTGAGTGCCTTGCCTTC
Organism: Candidatus Albibeggiatoa psychrophila; assembly: GCA_035829175.2. Classification (GTDB taxonomy): domain Bacteria; phylum Pseudomonadota; class Gammaproteobacteria; order Beggiatoales; family Beggiatoaceae; genus Albibeggiatoa; species Albibeggiatoa psychrophila. The sequence goes on along the minus strand of JAYQWJ020000602.1, from coordinate 333 downwards.
ACTTAATCAATTGAAAGATATGGAAGAATTAGATGAGTTAGATAATGTTTTAGATCAAATTCCCGTTGATGAAGACGATAATCAAATTGCTGAAATTGAAGTCGATGAGATTGAAACGGCAGGCACATTTGTCAATACGGATGAGCAAACAGCATCGAATACGGATGACATGCTTTTAACTGAAATAACTGAAGTCGACGATGATAATCAGATAGCAACAGATGACATTGAAACGATTGATAACTTTACCGATACTGATGTTTTAGCTCAACCATTTGATTCTAAAAATAATAATTAAGAGCCTGAGTGGCTCACTCCCAAACTCAGTTTGGG
>JAYQWJ020000601.1:0-10231 GCA_035829175.2 Candidatus Albibeggiatoa psychrophila | reverse complement strand
TGTTTTATCTATTTGACTAAAATGAGATAGATTTGAGGATATTCAAGCTTAAAATGAATAGAGATGTTGCAAGCTTTAAAATCAACCACTTACAAGCAGGTTTTTAGAGTTAAAATAATCATATATAGGTTAATAATAAATTGTTTTTACAATAAAATTAAAAGTCAAGTGTTTTTTAAATATTATATTATTCAATTGGTTACAGCAATATTTTTAATAACGATATGATTTATAAAGTCGCATCAACTCTAATGTTAATGCCATTGTACACTCCTTTTTGTTACTGCTATCAACATTGAGTTAGCTGATTGATTTTTAAAGTCTAGTTTGAACGCTTTGTTTGATTTGAAAAATTGCTTGTCTATATTGAGTCCGCTATAATCATAGCATCTTCAATACCTGACATAATCATGCCCACCACCAGTAACTCGCGCTATTATTTAGCTATTTTCTCACTTGTTCTCGTATTTACCGCAGGTTTATATTGGCAAGGCTTAAATGGTGTTTTTATTTTCGATGATGAGCAAAATCTGGCTTATCTCACACTCATTGATAATGCGGATTATTGGTCGACAACCGCACAATTTATATCAGAAGGCTTTGCAGGGGCTTTAGGTCGTCCCATATCACTGCTCACTTTTGCGTTTCAACACGATGCTTATCCCGATAATATAAAAGTATTTAAAGCAGTTAACATCATATTGCATTTGCTGAATGGCTGTTTGGTTTTTGCCTTTATTTTATTATTAACCCGCTTGCTCAAGATTTCTAGCCAACATGGGTTATTTTTAGCATTATGCACTGCAAGTATTTGGTTGCTTAATCCACTGCAAGTGTCCACTGTTTTATATGTTGTCCAACGCATGACCCAGCTTGCAGCCTTTTTCAGCTTATTGGGTTTAACCGTCTATTTATTAGGACGTGAAGCGATTGCTTATAACAAGCCAATACGAGGGTTTTTACTGGTTTCAAGCGGTATCGGACTGGGTATTATATTAGCCGCATTTAGTAAAGAAAATGGTATTTTACTGTCATTATTGGTATTAGTCTTAGAATGGACGGTTTTATCACATTATACAAAGCCCCGTTACTGGACATTATGGTTAGCAATTTTTGTATATTTACCTATTTTTCTGCTATTTTTATATTTAACAGGGATTTCAAGAACTATTTTGCATTTACCGCCTGATAATTTATTGCTATATTCAGGCTTGCTAGCGGTGATGATTGTTTTGATTGAAAGTATTATTTGGACATGGATTGCAAAATCAAACTGGAAAAATCTATTTCGAGCTTTATTTTATACCCCAATCAGCCTAACTATTTTATTTTATAGTTTTAATGCCGATACCATATTGGCAAGCTATATGATTCGTGATTTTAACGTCATAGAACGTTTACTCACAGAAGCAAGAGTACTTACTGAATATATTGCAAAAACCTTATTAATCTATCCTGTCGATTACGGTTTATTTCATGATGACTACCCTATCTCACGCGGCATATTTAATCCCAGCTCAACAGCCCTTGCGATTGCTTTTATTTTAAGTCTGATTGGCTTTGCAGTGTGGAAACGTAAAATATATCCATTGATTGCATTTGGGATTTTATGGTTTTTTGCAGGTCAAATTTTAGAATCTAGCGTTATTGGGTTAGTTATTTATTTTGAACACCGTAACTATTTGCCTAGCATTGGAATTATTTTTGTGCTAGTTTATTTTTTCTGGGTATTGTTGCAAACTATACCAATGCGTTATCAACCTGTATTAACAGGCATTGCAATATTATGGTTGTTTGCAGGTATTGGATTGACTTGGTCGCAGATTTCACTATGGTCAAATCCCGTTAAACAAGCAGGGGTTTGGGCAGCTTATAAACCTGACTCACGTTATGCACAATCTCAAGCTGCGGCTATTGCGGTGCAGTTAGATCAACCGAAAATTGCTGAACAATATTATCACCAAATGTTACTTAGTTTTCCGCAAGATAGCGACCCTTACATGATGTTGTTATTGCTTGCTTGTCACTATCCAGATGATATTATTATGCCAAATATTAAGCAGGAAATTTTGCCGCAGTTACAACAACAAAATGTGAGTACAGGCGCATTGTCTAGTATCATCATGTTGCTTGATGAATGGAAACAATGTAAGAAATTATCTGCACAGGATATGGATGCTATTTTTAATGTTTTGCTAAACAATGTGAGAAAAGCCCATTTAGCCCAACTTTATAATTTATACGCACGCTTTAAAGCTCAAACAAGTGATTATTTAGCGGCTATTGATGCCATATCAAAATCAATAAATTTAGTGAAAAACGCGAGTTCAGAATTATATTTTTTGCGTATTAAATGGGCTATCGCAGCACAGGATATACAGCTTGCGAGCTTATATTTAGAAACTGCGTATCAAGCATTTAATCCATTTCGCCAATATGCTTACCAAAAACAGTTAAGTTATTGGCGTATGCGTATTGAATTATTCAATCAATCACAAGTTAAACCTTAAATATGCCAACGCTGAGTATTATTATTCCTTGTCGCAATGAAGCACTGAGTTTACGCACTTTATTGCCACAACTACGACAAAATCAACCTGATGCAGAAATTATTTTAGTCAATGATGGCTCAACAGATGATTCAGGTCTTATTGCACAACAAGCGGGCGTTACCGTGATTAACCGCCCTTATAGTATGGGTAATGGAGCTGCGATTAAAGCGGGTGCGCGTCAGGCGAGTGGTGAGATTTTACTGTTTATGGATGCCGACGGGCAGCACCAACCACAAGATATTAAACGTTTATTGGCTGAAATGGAGAAAGGCTATGACATGGTTGTTGGGGCACGAGATTTAAAATCTCAAGCAAATATAGCGCGTTGGTTTGCAAATGGTTTTTATAACAAATTATCAAGCTGGATGGTTGGACATCAAATTGAAGATTTAACCTCGGGTTTTCGCGCAGTTGTTGCAACTAAGTTCAAAGAATTCTTACACTTATTGCCAAATAAATTTTCTTATCCCAGCACAATTACGATGGCATTTTTTCGCGCAGGTTATGCGGTAAGCTACGTGCCGATTTTTGCACCTCAGAGAATTGGAAAAAGTCATATTCGACCTATTCGAGATGGATTACGCTTTTTATTGATTATTTTTAAAATTGGCACATTGTTTTCACCACTTAAGCTATTCATTCCATTGAGTATGAGCTTTTTTAGTTTGGGATTTATTTATTATAGTTATACATATTTAACCCAAGGTCGTTTTACCAATATGGGCACATTACTATTTATTACTGCCATTTTGATTTTTTTGATAGGTTTGGTTTCAGAACAAATCACCCAAATTTTATATAGTCGCAAAGAATCCTGATAAAATCCTATTGTTATAAACCATTAGAAAATTATCCTTCACTTAATACTTAGGTGATGGATAAATGGTGAGGACACGTTACAGCCCACCACAAAACGCACATAAGAGACTTGTAAGACCCCACTTTAGTGAGGCAAAGTTGATGACGATGTGAATAGATTGTAGATAATCATAGGTTTTATTGATTATCATACATTTTTAGTAGCGGTATAGAAATGTTGCGTTCGTCACTACTCTCAATTTCTGAGTCTTTTCATACTTCTTTAAATTCTGCATAGTGCAGGAGTGCAAAACTTATTTTGCAAGCGACCATCTTAAAACTTAGAAAATCCTAAACAAGTAAAAATCATTACAAATATGCGCTTAGATAAATTACTGCAATATCAAAATCTTGCCAGCTCCCGCCAACGTGCTCAAGAACTCATCACTCAAGGTCAAGTCTGGGTAAACAAGCAATGCGTCACCAAATCCAGCAAAATCTTTTCTGAAACCAGCCAAATTGAAATTCGTGGAGAGACACTAAAATGGGTTTCGCGCGGCGGTTTAAAATTAGAACATGCTTTTAATACATGGTTGTTAGCCCGTCCGAACACTTGCTTGGATGTCGGTGCGTCGACGGGTGGATTTACCGATGTATTGCTTAATCTCGGTGCAAAAAAAGTCTATGCGGTTGACGTAGGACATGAGCAATTAGTTGAAAAATTAAAGCAAGATGAACGGGTTATCAATCTTGAAGGGCTTAATATCCGCCAATTAAATACCGATTTAATACCTGAATGCGTTGATTTTTGTTGTATTGATGTGTCATTTATTTCATTAACCTTGGTGCTGCCCGTGCTTATCCATTTTCTACAACCCCAAGCCAATATCATCGCTTTAATCAAACCCCAATTTGAAGTTGGTCAACAAGGTTTAGGCAAAAAAGGCATTGTCAAAGATGAAACACAACATCAATTTGCATTGGATAAAGTTTGTCAATCTGCTAAAAGCTTAGGTTTTAAAATCAAAGCCCAGATTGAATCACCTGTATTGGGTGCTAAAGGCAATAAAGAATTTTTACTTTGGATGACAATATGACTTATAAAACAAAGTATTAACTTCTAAGAAACCAATGTCGAATCAATTCCACTTGAAAACGATAGCCATTGCCTAAACGTATGATTAATTCCCGTTGCAGTAAATTATCAATACATTGCTCAAAATTATCAGGATATTGTGCTCGTAACCATGCTTCATCCAATACTTTAGCCTCTCCCTGCTCAGCAATGAATTTCAATAATACCAAACTATCAGGAGTAATTTGATTATTGGAAATATCGGCAAAGAAAAAACGTCCATGTTGCAACGCACCCGGTATCGCCGCTTCAGCATCCTCAAAATGGGCTAATCGGCGTTCCTCAACATGCTGTTTATTTTTCAACGATACAATTTCAGCGCACACCAATTGAATTAATGCAGGATGACAATTGGTAATCTGCATCACCCGCTGACTTGCCTCATCCGTATATAACAATTCAAAATTTTTCACAGGTTGCTCAATCAGTTGTAACGCTTCATTCGCCTGTAAAAAACTCAAATGTACCGTGCGCACATTAATCAAATAACTTGCCCAACGTTCAAATTCATCAATCGTATTTGAGCCAGACAATAACAGCTTAAAACGCGGTCTATGTTGAATAATATGCCGAATCATGCCCAAAACAGAGTTTTCATCTAAATAACCCTTGCTAAACGCATGTTCTAAGGTGCTAAACTCATCTAAGGTTAATAAAATAGTTTGTTCGGGGGTAATTGTACGTTCAATCTCATCTAACCATTCGTCAAACACAGTAAATGGGTCTTCATTCAAAAGCTTACGGTCTAAAACTGGAAAAATTAACTCTCGATGTCGTTTCGCCGAGGTGGTCATTGCTCGACCAATATTATATAAAAAACTGCTATATTCTTTGGCTAATGATGCAGGACCTTGTAAATCTACAAATAAAGGAATAATCGTGCTCGGCAATAACTTACCTAAATTATTCAAAAGTGAGGTTTTTCCTGTTCGTCTTTGTCCATATAACAACAATGGAGGACATCGTTTTTCTAACAATAATTGTTCAATGTTGGCACTGACATCACTGCGTCCAACAAAAATTTCTTGATGCTCAGTCAGCGGTACGCCGATAATGTACGGATTGTTAATTTCTTGGCGACTTTCTACTACTGCGGTGAGTTCTTTCGCATAATCAGCCAGTTTTTGCCGCCACACTTCTGCAATTGGTCGAAAGCGTTGCGCATATAATTCTGATGAGCGGGTTAATTCACGTAATAATCCATCTAAACGTTCTTCAATTGCATCTAATGCTAAGCGTTTGTTATAATTACTTTCTTGGGATAATGCCGCTTCCACATCTCGACTTAAACGGCTGAATGTGCGTAATAAAGCACTGGCAGGGCCTGATAATTCACCAGCGGCTAATTGGCGGTAAGCTTGGCTGATTGATTTCACATTATCACAGGCTTGCAAACGTAAGGCATCCAGTTCAATTTGTGCTTCTTGTGCCGCCCAACTTTGCTTGGTTTTACTTAAATAATCAATAAGCTGCTTGCCTTCTTTAGGATTACGTTCCGCGACCAATACAATATAATTTTCTAATCCAAATAATGGCCAATGTTGATGTTCATCCCAAAATGCAGAGTGATAATACAATAGGCTCGTTTGTGAATTGTGGCGTTTTTCATCCGTATGATATAAAAGCAAATTCCAAGCAGAAACAAATGGATATAAAATAACAGGTCGCCACCAGTTGAAGGTTGAGCCTGCAAAAAACGCTAAAATAACTGAGCCTATGAGGATTTCAGAGTCATATTGTCCTGTCGAAATTGCAAATACAACATAAGTCCCCGCGCTACCAACAATGCCTGCAATCACTCCCGCCCAAGTATTGGCAATATTCTTAGCAAACACGTAAGGAAATGTAAATAACACACTGTATAACATCGCATTTTCAACGCTGGCGTGGATATTTCCGATGATGGCATTTGAGATCGAATAGGGGGCAAGTGTGTAATCAAGATAGGTTAATAAGCTAATCAAAGTGGTGGCTAAAATACCTAAAATCAGACTAAAACGCCATTTTGCACCTTGAAGTAAACAAATTAAGCCTAAAGCTAAACCTGTGCTATTAATCGCTGAATCCAGAATAAAGGTAAATGCGCTACCACTTAAGGTGGAGATATAGCGGGTCATTGGACTGACTAAACTGATAACAAGAAAGGCAATAATGCTGCTGACGATGACACCAATGACAATGCTGCCGATTTGGCGATAAGGCGGATGTTGATAGGCGGTTTTTAAGGTGCTGTGCATGATGCTACCCGCTGCACTGGCGATGAATACGCCTGCTAAAACACTGAATAAGGCAAAATTATTGGCGGGTAAAATGAGAGAGGGTTGTTCTGATGTGGTGTTGAGTAATACTTGAATCACCGCCACCGTATCGACCATTTTAAAAATAATTTCGTTAGCATAAATAACAGGTAAGCCGAGTAAAATGCCACCAAAAAATCCGACACAAATCCCAAAAGCCAGCGATACGGTGAGACTGGTTAACAGCCCAAGAAATAGACTTAAAAGCGGAATATAGCTGAGCGTTAATAGATATTTTTCGCTAGCAACGTCTTGCCAAGCAAGAATGATACAGACAATCGTCAATGCCCAAAAGCTTAACAGCCCATGTCCTATCCACAGCAAATGCCACAGTTGTTTGTTTTTCCAATGTTGATTGCTCAGATGTGCAAGCGCAAAGGCTGGAGATAGCTGTTCATCAATTTGAGCAATATAACGCTGCCAAGCCGATGGCGTAAAGAGTAGCCAATGCAATAATCTCAAACTGGCAATAAAGCTATTTTGTGGCATAAGACTAGAAAACTATAATTGTTTTAAGCGGTAAATATCACGCCGTTCACGCTTGGTAGGTCGTCCTAATCCACGTTGACGTAAGCCTGCGGCAGTTTGTTGCTCTTCTTTATCATGTTCACGTTTTTTAACACTTTCAGCCGTTTCTTGATACATTTCTTGGGCTTCGGTTGCTGAACGACGTTGAATATTAAGTTTTTGTACTACAATCGTCCATTCTATCGCACCTTTGCGTACTTGGATTTCATCGCCAATATGTACGTCTCTTGAAGGTTTGACACGTTGGGTATTGACATGCACCTTACCGCCACTAATCGCATCAGTCGCGACACTTCTTGTTTTAAAAAAGCGGGCAGCCCATAACCATTTATCTAAGCGGATACGTTGTTCTTGAGTTGTATTTGTCATTTTATTGAAAGCTCCCTGCATTTTATCATTTTGTCATGATTATAGAGCAATTCCCAAAATGCACAATTGTCAATTAGCAAAGGAAGGCATTCTGAGCATAATCAGGTTAGAATAATCACTCATAAATCAATGACGCAGATATTTTTGATAACTATTTGTTTTTTAATATAGTTTAAATCTTCAACTAAATCGGGAAATATTTTGCTTTTCAGGTGATTACAATTTTGGGGAAAAAAGCCGTTTCAAAAGTTATCCTATGTATTATTGAGACTACTAGACAAAAATGCGCCGCTTGAAATACCAAATAAAGCATTAAGGTGAGATGCACCGCAAATTTATGGATGCACCAATAAGTCACTAATTAACCTTCCAAACTTTCCCAACGTTTGTAGCACTCTTGCAACTCAGCTTCTACAGACTTCATTGTGTTTAAAGTCTCATTCACCTCAGCTTGTTGTTTTTTATAAAACTCAGAACTAGCAATGGTTTCTTGTAATTTCGCTAAGGATGTTTCTAATTCTTCAATTTTTACGGGCAAACTATCCAACTCACGCTGCTCTTTATAATTGAGTTTTCGGACTTTTTCAGCAGGTTTTACGAGCATTTCAACTTTAGTCGGTTCTTTTTCAACTTTAGTAGACTTATCCACTTCCACAGGTGTGCGTTGTCGTAACCAATCTGCATAACCGCCCACGTATTCATTGACGACCGCATCGCCTTCAAATGCAAATACCGATGTCACCACATTATCCAAAAAACTCCGATCATGGCTGACCAACAATAATGTGCCCTTGTAATTCATCAACAATTCTTCTAACAATTCCAAAGATTCTACGTCTAAATCATTGGTCGGTTCATCCATTACCAATAAATTAGCGGGTTTAGTAAATAATTTGGCTAATAACAAACGGTTGCATTCACCACCTGACAGCGATTTAATCGGCGAATACGCACGAGCCGGCACGAATAGAAAATCATTTAAATAGCTCATGACATGCTTAGATTGACCATTAATCTCCACATTATCACGACCTTGCCCAATGGCATCGTACAAAGTTTGTTCAGGATCAAGTTGAGCGCGTAACTGATCAAAATATGCTACCTGCAACTGTGTGCCATGTTTTATTTTGCCGCTATCCGCTTGAATTTCATCCAATAACATTTTCAATAAGGTGCTTTTACCCACACCATTTGGTCCAATTAAACCAATTTTATCGCCACGGATAATCAAGGTCGAAAACGGTTTAATCAGCAGTTTACCATCATAGCTTTTAGTGATATTTTCTGCTTCAATCACCATTTTTCCAGAAGATTCACCACTATCCACACTTAGCTTAACTTTGCCTATGGTTTCACGGCGTTGCTGACGTTCTTGACGCATTTTTTTCAAAGCACGCACACGACCTTCATTACGGGTACGACGGGCTTTAATCCCTTGACGAATCCACACTTCTTCTTGCGCTAACACTTTGTCAAATTTGGCATTTTGAGAGGCTTCAGCTTCCAAGGCAGCTTGTTTGCTTCTTAAGTAGGTTTGATAGTCTCCGGGATAACTGGTGAGTTTTCCACGGTCTAATTCAATAATTCGAGTTGCTAAACGTTGCATAAATTCGCGGTCATGGCTAATAAATAGCAAACTGCCGTTAAATTCTAACAATAAGTCTTCTAGCCACGTAATTGCTTCAATGTCTAAATGGTTGGTTGGTTCATCTAATAATAATAAATCTGGCGCGGTGACAAGGGCTTGAGCAATTGCAACGCGACGCTTCCAACCTCCTGATAATTCTTCCACTTTTCCATCTGCGGACAAGCTTAAGCGTGATAAAATGGTTTCAACTCGCTGTTCAAATAACCAGCCATCTTGTGCTTCAAGCTCGTGTTGTGCATGTTCTAGTTTTTTCATCAGTGCATCATCTTGTTTTTCAGATAGTTGATGTACTAAATCATGGTAATTCTGTACTAATTCGCCTATTTCACCTAAACCGCGTGCAACAGCATGAAAAATGGTGTCGTTTGGTTCAAAGACAGGCTCTTGTGCTAAATAGCTAATACGGCTGCCTTGTTGGAATTGTAACAACCCACTTTCGGCTTGAATTTGTCCTGAAATGATTTTTAATAAGGTGGATTTACCTTCTCCATTACGTCCAATTAAACACACCCGTTCGCCTTTTTCTAAGCGTAAATTGATTTTATCCAGTAAGGTGACGTGACCGAAAGCAATGCTAACGTTATCTAAATTAACTAATGACATGGGTTTTTCTCATTACACTGATTCCCATGAGTCGCATATTTGGAGGGAATGTGTTGGGATTGGATGAATTAAGTGGGCTATTTTAAATCGAAAGGCGGCAATTGCAAATAGAGTTAATGTAGCAGGTATCGACTAAGTAGGTAAGTGTAATTATATTATATTAACAAACTAATGCAAAGATGAGAAAATAGATTATTCAACTCAATGAATCAAATACTATTTATCAAACTTCTAATAGAATCAGAAAAAATTATTAGCTCGTTCCAAAATTATGTCTAACTCCCAAATTCTATTTGGGAGT
>JAYQWJ020000600.1:0-4845 GCA_035829175.2 Candidatus Albibeggiatoa psychrophila | reverse complement strand
ATCTCTACATAAGGCTGAGACGCTTACGCTCCACCGAATACATCAACCTGAGAAAATAGACAAGCAGGAGAGGCATGACCTACCATAACAACCTGATTTGGCTCACCTTTGCCGCAATTAGTTACGCCTAAAGTTTTAAACGTATCCTCATTGCCAACCATTTTTAAATTCCGCCAGAAATTCGCTGAAATCCCCCGATAATTAGGATTTTTCACCACTTTCGTGAGTTGACCATTTTCAATTAACTGCCCATATTCACAACCAAATTGGAACTTATTGCGTGAATCATCAATTGACCAAGAGCTATTAGTCCGCATCAACACGCCTTTTTCGGTATTGCTAATCATGTCTTCTAAACTGCTCTCACCGGGTTCTACATTCAGATTTGCCATTCTATCAATCGGCGGACGATTCCAACTGCTGGCACGTACATTAGCAACGCCATTTAATCCCGCACGCGCTTGTGACACAAATCCACCTAATGGACGCACCAAAGCACCATTTTCAATCACCATCACTTTTTCAGCGGTCAAACCCTCAGCATCAAACGCATAACTGGCAAGCTCTTCGGGATGAGTTGGGTCAAAACTGACATTCAATAATTCAGAACCATATTGATAATTGCCAAACATACTTAATTCGACAAAACTCGTACCTGCATAATTGCGCTCATCACCTAAAATTCTATCTAATTCAATTGGATGCCCTATAGATTCGTGAATTTGCAACACCATTTGATCAGGCATTAACAACAAATCCATTTTATCGGTTGGACAATTTGGCGCGTCTAATAACTGCAAAGCTTCTTCTGCTAATTGTTGGCTTAAGCCTTCAAATCCCAATTTATCTAAGGCTTCCAAACCACCTTGATAAGCATAACCGCTGCGCAAACTACGCACTTGGGTGTTCATCGCTTGATTTGCAACCACTTCAATATTCGGAATAGTATAGTGATGGCGTTGATAAACTTGACCGCCTTGATTGGTTAAATAATAATTTTCTTCCTGAATGCCTGACAAACTGACTGTCCAGTCTACGATTTTGTCATTTAAATGACAGCGTTTTGATTCTTGTTTTAATAAATTTAACTTTTCGTCAATCCCACTCTGTACCCATGCTTTTTCTACTTTGGATTGGTATTTGCCTTGGGTTATCGGCATCTTGAGCTGAGATAAGTCTGTCACTAAAACGTCACGGCTGCGGGCTGCCCAATGCTGAGCCTTCAACATCGCTTGATGCAAGCCTTTTTCCGATAAATCACTGGTTGCAGCATAGCCGATACCACCACTATCAATCACCGTCAGCATCGCCCCCACTTCGCGTTTAAACGTAGAAGGTTGGACTATATCCTTTTGTATTTCTAAGGTTTCTTCCTGACGTTCCACATAGCGTAAAGAGCAAAATTCCACTTCTGGGGCTACTGTTTCAAAACGTTGCTTCAGGACTTGGTACATGGGCATCCCTTTTATGATAATCTGACTGATAATATAAAGTTGGCATCTTTTTTGTTATATACAAATGCAGCCATTACAGACTACTCCTACCTAGTTTGAACCATGGCGAGATACCTTGAATGCTGGTCACACTCTGGGTATCGAATATTTTTTAGCAGGTATATTAATCACTTCCCACATTACATATTGCCAAATCATTTTTGACTTTAAGTTCATGAGCAGTATAGCATATCTGCATTTTCCAACATTTGCGTTTTTACATGCACTATTCCCACCATTTCTGTATTTATATCATTGGGCTACTGAGTTTTTTTTCTGTTCAAGCTGAGATTGTGACCGACGGCAGCATGGGACAAGTCATCTCATTACAAACTGATATGCAAATTTTGCCTGAATATGGACAACAACAAGAATCTAATTTATTTCATAGTTTTGCCATTTTCCAAATTCAAACAAGTGAAACCGCCCAATTTATTGCCCCGCCAAATACACAAAATATCATCGCCCGCATCACAGGTTCTAAATCTTCACTAATTAACGGTAAACTTTCCGCCTCTGTCAACCTGTATTTATTCAATCCACAAGGTTTTTTATTCGCCGAACAAGCAGAGCTAGATTTGCAAGGGCATTTCTATGTCAGCACCGCACATCAGTTAAATTTTTCAGATAATAAACAATATAATACAGATTTATCTCAACCGAACCTTTTGACCACAGCAGCACCACAAGCGTATGGATTTTTAGACTCGACAAGCCAGATTATTTTACAAAACAGCCAATTAATTCACAATCAAAACCTCTCGTTAACGGCTGCTCGGATTCAATTACAAAATAGTTTGATTCGTACTCAACAACAGGGTGATTTACGTTTAATCGCTGATACGATGCAATTTGAAAATAGTCAGCTCAGCACCGATATGTTAAGTCAAAGTCAAGGCGGCTCGATTTATTTGACCGCGCACGATTCGATTCAATTATCTGGCAGCATTATGAGTAGCAGTTTGGGTGATTTATTTCATTCTGCTGAAGGGATTAGCGGACAGATTGTGATTGAAACTCCGCGCTTATTATTGCAACAACGCAGTGGATTACAAACGGGCGCATTTCCTAATACTCAAGGTCAAGCAGGCGATATTATTATCAATGTGGATGAGTTGGAATTAAATGATTTATCGTCGATGATTTCATTTTCAAGCAGTGCTGCGCAAGGTGGCAATATTCAAATTCAAGCTGAAAATATCAATTTAAACAATAGCCTCATCACAGCCAGTAGTTCGCGCCAAGGTGCTGCGGGTAATTTACAACTTGATACAAATAATCTGACATTACACCAAACCAGTATTTTATCCACATCGGCATTGCAATCGGGTGGCGGCAACATCTCGCTGAATATTGAGCAGCAATTTTTAAGTTTACAAAGTGCAATTACGGCTAAGGCACAAGGCAGTCAAACAATCCATCATGGCGGCAATGTGACGATTCAAACCCCACGTTTAACGGTGTTGGATAAAACTGAAATATTGGCAAATGCGTATGCAGGTCATGGCGGAAATATTGTGCTGCACACAGATTATTTATTGACATCGCCACATTATTTATTTGATGCCTCTTCACAATTGGGCGTTGCAGGAATAATTTTAGTCAATAGTTTTGAAGTTGATTTGAGCAAGGGATTTCACACTTTGCAGAATGATTATTTACAAATTGGGAATTTATTAAAACAACGTTGTGCGGCTAAATTTAATTTGGACATCAGCAGTTTAACTGTGAAAAATTATGAGACTTTACCGCCAATGCCTTTGGGGATTCAGTAAATAAGAATCTGCGTAAATCATTCCACAGAAATCCAAAACTGGTTTTACAAGTGAGCATTTGCTGAGTTCGATATAAATGTATACTTTTAAGAATCAATCAGTTAATTTAAGTAAAGATTAAAAAAATAGCTAATTAATTTATAAAAATATTTTTCATATCAAACTCAGCACTGGTTTAACTAAGCTTCTTTGTAATACTGAACAATACGCTCAACTTCATTCTTAGAGCCTAAAATCACAGGAATACGTTGATGTAAATCACTGGGTTGAACCGCCATAATCCGCTCAAAACCTGTACTGCTTACACCGCCAGCTTGCTCAATAATCATCGACATTGGGTTTGCTTCATACATTAAACGTAAACGCCCACCTTTCGACTTGTTTTTTTCATCCAACGGATACATGAACACGCCACCACGGGTTAAAATACGATGTACTTCAGCTACCATCGAAGCAATCCAGCGCATATTAAAGTCTTGTTCACGCACTCCTGTTTTACCAGCTAAACATTCATCAACATAACGCTTAATCGGCGCATCCCAAAAACGCATATTAGACATATTAATCGCGAATTCGACTGTATCTTGTGGAATGGTCATTTTAGGATGAGTTAAAACAAATTCACCGATATTTTGATCTAAAGTGAAACCATTGACACCATTGCCTGTGCTTAATACCATAATCGACGACGGTCCATATAAGGCATAACCTGCACAAATTTGTTTTGTTCCCGGTTGCAAGAAATCTTCTTTAGTGGGTTTTTCAACGCCGTCAGGACAACGCAAAATAGAGAAAATTGTACCGACAGAAACGTTAACGTCGATATTAGAAGAACCGTCTAATGGGTCAAAAGTGAGTAAGTATTTACCACGCGGATATTCATCTGGAATATGGTAGATGTCATCCATTTCTTCAGAAGCCATTGCCCCAACATGTCCTGCCCATTCGTTGGATTTGATAAACACATCATTTGAGATAATGTCCAATTTTTTCTGGGTTTCGCCTTGTATATTTTCCGTATCGGAGCTACCCAATACACCAACTAATTCGCCATGATTGACTAAATTAGAAATGACTTTACAGGCGGTGACAATGTCGTTTAACAATGAAGTGAACTCGCCCGTAGCTCCTTGAATATGGCGTTGTTCTTCGATAATAAATTGCGTAATCGTAGTACGGTGATTGTGCATTAGGTAATCTCTCCTTGGTGGGTAAATTATATTATTATTAAATTATGATATGCCAATATAGTTTAGCACAGAGTTTTATTGATGGGGCTTTTCGGCTGACAAGGTATTTTATAGAAGCATAAGAATTATAAATTAGGATAAAGCATCATGGGTTGACGGGTTGAGGTGAAGATATTTTGGATGAAATCTATGGGGATATTAAGTTTATACTGGCATCAACGGTTGGGCTTACATTGATCCTTTCCCAGCATTTAAATAATCGTTAGATTGAATTGGCTAGCACTCCTTTGATAATGCTTAGCTCGTCCCAACGGTCTCTGTTGGGATACAGCAAGGACGCTCTGTGTCTTAATCATAAGAACTATAGATTTTGCAAAATATTCTACT
>JAYQWJ020000599.1:0-3927 GCA_035829175.2 Candidatus Albibeggiatoa psychrophila | reverse complement strand
ATTTTCAATGGGTTAATCCGCCTGCACAACAACAGTAAATTCAACACTCGTCTCATAAGGCATGACGTGATCCACTCGATACGTTATGCCTTTTTCTTTGTCCAATATTGTGTCGCCATTCTTCGGCTTAATAAGCCCCAAATTCTTAACGATGCCCGTGAATTGATGCCAGCGTTTGCTAACAGTGTCACTATAACCAACATTGGTAGGAGGCTCAGAACAATTAGGCGTAAACACCATTTTCATGTCCACAGCCCCATCCGCCTGAGAGCTATACGTCACATCAATACCCAGCTCATCAATCATCCACTGGGCATCATCGTCAATTTGGGTTTGTAGGGTCATGATTTAATTAATACACGTTTGACAATAAATAATTACCACCTTTATAGATGACATTACGTCCTGTATAGTTGCGTGCTCTGAACATATCAGACCGGTTATCTTCTTTACGATATTGATCAATAACCACAGAGTTATTGCCATCTGATTTCCAAATAAATGTCCGTCCAAATTGCGGTGCACGTATATTCATAGAAAAGTTGACATGCAACAATGCCATTTTATCAGGTGTCCAAATCATTTCGCCTTCAAATTTTTTGCCTTTAGCAGCTTTATTAGTAAGCGCACCACCAATTAAGATGTTCTGAATTCGGAAATAGTTAGCTAAATAGGCAAGCTGATCATCAACTGAAGATGCGCCATAATCTTTAGTAGGAATTGTTCGATCTTTGATTTCTTTAGTTTCCATCAACACATCTAAAACATCTTCACTCATAACCAAAGTATTGGGTCTAATACCACCCCGTATTTTCATATCCTTACGAGCAGCAACAATATCCGCTTTAGGCGTTGCATTGGCAGCATCACTCCAAGGCTTGGTTAAAGATTGAGTGTGAATGGCATTATTGCTGTCAAACACAAAATCACGGGTATAACGCTCTAAATTGCGTAATACAATATCTGTTGCACGTTGTGCTGCAATTTCTTCAGCATCAAAATCATGCTCATACATTTTACGTTCAACATCATCTAATGGTTCTGCCCAACCATCTTCACTGGTTTTGTATTCGCCAGTTTCAGTCTCGTAGTCACCACTATTGTATTGCGCTCGTGGTGCACGTTTAGTGGCTTGTTCAGTTAATAAAGCTTCGATAGGAATAATTGGATATTCGCCTATATGAGTTGCAACAGGCAACGGAGGCATGACTTTATCCCAAATTAAATCATCTTGGTTTAAAAAATATTGACTTGCCGTATCCCCTAAATCTGGACGCTGAACGGATTGTGTTCCTGATAAACTAGGCACTTTTAGCCCTCCTTGGCTTCAAGTTACGTTATTTCTTCATAATGCTTACACGTTCACCATCTGCTGTTTCATCCACAGCTTTAGTGGCAGCATAAGCTTTCATGTTTAATACTTCATTTGCTTGGGTATTTTCACCTTCAATCGTACTTTCTGATGTTCCTACTTTACCATCAGCCGCTCCAAATAGTTCATCACCAACGGCTAAGGGGTCAGCAGTGACTGCTTCATAAATACCAACATCTCCCCAATGTCGTACAGCAATTGCATCGCCCACTTCACGCCCTGCATATTCGATAAGCCCAATAGATTCATCAGTTGCCCCAGCAACCTCTACTTCTGGCGGATTAGTGGTTGTACCAGCTTTGATTTTAACTCGCGATTTTGCAGGAATCGGAGCAGTGCCAACAATATAAGTATGTGGATAAGTACCTTGTGTAAACATTACTTACCACCTTTTTCTAAAGCTAAACGCTGTAGGTACTCAGCATGTAATTCTTTATGCTCTTTTGCCACTTTGCGAGTCGCGTCAGCTTGAGATAAGTTGTCTTGCGTCATGTAATGCGCTCTCATTTTTTCAAATGTTTGCGCTTCTCCCTGTTCACCCAAATCATCACCAATCGGTGGAGGTGGTTTACCCGCACTCATTTGACCCATCAATTGGATCAGTTTCGTTTTCGCGTCACCTACAGTTGTACCATCACTAATGCACTTGCTATGCAGTGCCGTAAATGGTTTTTGGTCGAACATGGCAAACACATTATCTAAATCAGTCAAACGTTCTTGTTCAGCCGTTTTTTCAGCAGCTTGTTGTGTAAATTTAGCTTCAAATGCGTCTTGCTGCTCTTTCATACTACTAATTGCTGCGGTTGCAGCCTCAAAGCCAGTAGCTAATTGTTGAACCGCAGTCAAAAGCTGTTGATTAGCTTCGGTAGTTGTTTGTAATTGTGCGCTTAATTTTGTGTAAACTTCTTCAGTATCCATACTGTTACCTGCATTCCCTTGTAGATTTTTAATAACTTCGTCAAATCCAGTTACGACCCAGTCAATCATGCCCACTTCAACTGCTTTTGCGGCTGGCAGGACATCCCCTTGTCCAAATTTTGTTTGAACATGCTCAACACTTAAACCTCGATACTTAGCTAAATCCTCAAGAAAATAGCCTTCAAGTGCATCAACTCTCGATTGCAATGTCTTAACAATTTGTTCTTCATCGTCAGAATACTTATATTGGGCATGTTGTGACTTAACGACGATTTCTTCACCATCCGGTTTTGTTGTAGCCGCCAATACGCCAACACTGCCAACAAGTGCAGTCCGATGCGCCCATATTTTATCAGCGGCTAAACCCAGCCACACACCCGCGCTAGCGAGTAATGCAGGTGTATAAACATGAATCGGTTTAATGCCCCGAGCGTTATAAATCATGTCTGCCATTTCTGCCACAGCCGTACTATCGCCGCCCGGGGTTTGTGCATAAAAGACAATATTTTTAACGCGACTATTGTTTAAGGCTTCTTTAAAATCATGCGCTAATACATCAAGTGTCGTCCAGCCAAAATAATATGATTCAATCGTTCGGCTTGGTGCAATGACTCCTGTAATAGGAATCACAGCCGTGCTGCCACCATTCAGTTTATAAACCGTCGCTGTTTTTTTGAGTGGCTCAGCCCCTATTTTTTCCAGTGCATTTAAGCGCGGGGCATTAACCACTTCATTTAAATAATCAGGATGCAACGCCCATAAATTATTCATCAATCACCTCATACGCACGTTCAGCATCAATTTGTTGTCTTACCTCATCAGGGTTTCTATTGTCCTCCCTGATCATTTCGCCCACTGCTTTGTAACCCAGTTCTTTATCTTTCAATCTCGCATTAGCCGCTTTTAATGGATCAATATGTTCCAATATAGGAATTTTATATTGCGCTCGTAATAACGATTTAGCATCAACATCACTAGGCATTGATAAAATATTATTCAGAAAAACAGTTTGCACGAAACGCTGATACGTGGGCTTTCGCAGCTTAAAAATAAACATTTTTGCCTTAGATTTTGTCTGCATGGCAGATTCAACCATATTGGCACGTTCTGCTGAATAGCTCGCTTCTCTAATCTGAGTAATACCCCCAAAGCTACCGCCCACTCCCAATGAAGCCATGCGTAAATTATGATTTAAAAATTCATACAAAGCTTGATTAGGTCGCCCGTTGGGGTTCATGATTTCTGCCACTTCACCCGGAAATAAATTATCGAAAAACATACCCGGTGCAAACTTTATTTGACGCTCCACTTCCGCTAACTTTTCAGCATCAAAATAGTCAGAATTCATTTCTTTATCACGTTTAATTTGACCTATGATTGAAGCTGCCATTTTTGCGGCGGTGCGTTCAAATAATTCATATTCTTCAATATCCTGAAACCGTCCTAAGGAGGCATGAAACGCGGTAACACCCCTTGTCTGAGGATGTCTTCTGGTAAGTTTGATGTGCAAAATATCATTCGCTGGCACATATACAAACTTGTTTTTAAAGCGTTCATTGGGATGATTTTTATGGAAGTAATAACCCATGGGTCTACCAAAACTATTTTTATGAACACCCTGTTTTATTCCCTTTTTT
>JAYQWJ020000598.1:0-3481 GCA_035829175.2 Candidatus Albibeggiatoa psychrophila | reverse complement strand
AAACAACGTTATGATATTGATTTTGAGTTATTATTCCCAGAAGCCAAGGCAGTTGAAACCTTAGTCAATGAAAAAGGCTTTTTTAGTTTCCGTATGGATGGGCATAAAGAATGTTGTAAAGCGCGAAAAGTTGCGCCATTGCGTCGTAAATTAAATACCTTAGATGCGTGGGTAACAGGTCAACGCCGTGACCAAAGTCCTGATACACGCGCGGCTGTTCCTGTGGTGCAAGAAGATTTTGCATTCTCAACTCCGAGACATTTGTTAGTGAAATTCAATCCGTTGGCTAATTGGAGTTCAGAACAGGTATGGAATTACATTCGGGAACATAATGTGCCTTATAACGAGTTACATCGTCATGGCTTTGTTAGCATCGGCTGTGAACCTTGCACACGCCCTGTTCTACCTAATGAACATGAACGCAATGGTCGTTGGTGGTGGGAAGAAACAGAAGGCAAAGAATGTGGCTTACACCCCGTAAAGGCGGCTTAAGTCTTAATTGACTAGGTAGGAGTGCATTGTTAATTTACAAAACAAGCTTTGCACTCTTGCTATGTATTGGAGAACAAATAATGGACATCGGGTATATTCTAACTGGATTAATCGTAGGAGGCTTGGTCGGGCTAACAGGTGTTGGCGGTGGTGCAATCATGACCCCAACATTAATTTTAGGCTTTGGCATCGCGCCGATTGTCGCCGTGGGCACAGACTTGTTATATGCCGCCATCAGCAAAAGCAGTGGCGTTATCGTGCATCATCATCATAATCATGTGCAGTGGACAATTGTTAAATTATTTGCATTGGGCAGTTTACCCGCCGCCGTATTTACCAGCCTATTCCTCAATCATATTTCCAGTGAATTTTACGAAGGCATGTTGCAAACCCTCATGGGGGTGATGTTACTGCTTACCGCGATGACCTTATTTGCACGTCCGTATTTACAAAGCTCCTTACGCCGCCATCGTTTACAAGGCTTAAAACGCGACATTATCACTATTTTATCAGGAGCTATATTGGGTGTTTTAGTCACCTTAACCTCTGTCGGTGCAGGCGCATTGGGTGTGGCATTGATTAGTTTATTATATCCACAATTATCTAGCCGTCGCATGGTCGGGACTGATTTAGCCCACGCCGTGCCATTGACCGCCATCGCAGGCATTGGACATTGGCAATTGCTCGGTAGTGTGGATTGGCAATTACTGACTGGCTTACTTATCGGCGCAATCCCCGGCATCATGCTTGGCAGCTTATTAACTGTGCGCATCTCCCCTGCATTATTACGCAATATACTTGCAACATTACTGTTTTTATTAGGTTTACGTTTCGCTTTTTAATACTGAGGGAGGCGAATCCTAAAAGAACCTAGTTACCATGCTCAGCGTGGTCATTTAGCTTAGACGCTCTGCGTCCTATATCGCCTACGACGCGGAGCGTCTGAACTGCATTCCAACGGAGACCGCTGGAACGAGTATTAAGGAATCATATCATGACTCAAGAACACCAATTAATCCGCGCTGAGGATTTAGATAATTATAATCAGCATGTACACAACTTCCGTAACGGCAGTTTAGACGACAAAAAATTCATGGTCGAACGCTTAATGATGGGCGTTTACAGTCAGCGACAAGCTGAAAAATGTATGGTACGGACTAAAATCCCCGGTGGAGTGGTACAACGTCAACAATTATTAGGTTTCGCAGCGGGCTTAGAAAAATTTGCTGACCATGATGTAATACATATCAGTACACGACAAAATATCCAATTTCATCACGTACCGTTGGATAAAACCCCTGATTTACTCAAATTGCTTGCTGATTATGGGATTGGTTCGCGTGAAGCAGGCGGCAATACGGTGCGTAACATTTGCGCGTGTCCATTAGCGGGTGTGTGCCAACATGAACACGTTGATGTGCAACCTTATGTGCAGCATTTAGCTCAGCATTTTTTACATAATCCGTTAACCCATTCATTGCCTCGTAAATTTAAAATGGGATTTTCTGGATGTGAGTCCGATTGTGCCGCTGCCAGCAGCCATGATTTAAGCGTCATCGCACGTTATCAAGATGGCAAAGCAGGTTTTAAAATTTTACTCGGTGGTGGCTTAGGCGCAAAACCACATCAACCGATTGTATTAGAAGAATTTCTCAAGCCTGATGAATTGCTCGCATCGGTACAAGCCGCGTTAACCGTACATAACAATAATTCTGATCGAACTCGGAAAAATCGCTCACGGGTCAAATTCCTAGTGGATCGTTTAGGTGAAGAAGAAGTTGTCAGCCTTTATAAAGTTGAATTCCAACGCACTCGTACCGCATTAAAAGGACAAGTGCCAACAGAAACATGGAACACCAATGCTTCTGCAAAAACACAAACAACGGATTGGTTGCAAAAACCCCAAGCCCAACGCCAAGACGGCTATGTGACTGTGCCGTTAAATGTGCCACATGGTGATTTGAATGTTGAACAATTACGCGGTTTGGTGAAAGTGTTAGAAGATTTTGGCTTAGTTGAAGTGCGTACCACAGCGCAACAAAATTTATTGATTCCTTATGTGCCACAAAGCCAATGGCTTGATTTATACGAGGCATTGAAACCGTTTAATTTACAGATTCCACAAGCAGGACAACATGTGACCGCTTGCCCCGGTACGGCGACTTGTCAATTAGGTATTACCGCATCAACTCACGTCGCAAAATTATTAAATGGTGGTAGCAAAAATTTGCGGGTACATGTCAACGGTTGCCAAAATAGTTGCGCTCATTCTCAAACGGCTGACATCGGTTTATATGGTAAAGGACGACGTTATGAAAATAAATTAGTGCCCAGTTATGTGTTTCAATTGGGTGGTTCTGCGGGTCATTTTGGATTTGAAGGGCCTAAAATCCCTAGCCGTCGTACACCACAGGCGGTTCAACGAATTCACGATGCTTTTGCAGAACAACAACAAACAGATGAGACATTTCAACATTGGGCACAACGTCAAGGTGCTGATTATTTTGATGAATTATTAGTGGATTTAAGCAAAGTTAAAGCGGAAGATTTAGAAGAATTACGTCTTGACCATGGTGATGACCGCGTATTCAAAGTCAATCCAATTACGGTCAGTGAATGTGCTGCGGGACAAGCCTCACCATTAGAACAATTGTGGTTACAAGTTGATTATGAAATCACATTGCGTGAAGCTTTTGCCGCTAAACATAAGTATGAAGAAGCAGGTGAAAGTATTCAAAATGCCTTGCAATCAGCACAACAAGCCTTGGCTGAGAATGAACAACTTGAACCCGTGATACAAAAGCATTTCCACGCATTGCAAGCAAGTTTAAACGATTGGCAACAGCAGTATGATGAGTTGGTTTATCCGCAAATTCGGGATAGTGTTGATAGTTGGTTGTTATTGGCAAGAGGCGTTTCTATGCAACAGTTGTTTAAACAAGCGGCTTAAATAACTGAACTCTACTTGTTTCAGAAGATAAATAGGGTT
>JAYQWJ020000597.1:0-12648 GCA_035829175.2 Candidatus Albibeggiatoa psychrophila | reverse complement strand
TTATTTAAAAAAACGATTAAGCATCCAAATTTGCGACTAACAAGGCATTTTTCTCAATAAAGTCGCGCCGAGGTTCAACTTGATCGCCCATTAAAGTAGTAAAAATCTCATCAGCGGCAACCGCATCTTCAATCTGTACTTGCAACAAATTACGTGAATCAGGATTCATTGTCGTATCCCATAATTGATCAGGATTCATTTCACCCAAACCTTTATAACGCTGAATACCTAAACCACGCTTAGTTTCGCTTAATAACCAACGCATTACATCATGAAAATCGCTGACATCATGACGTTTTTCACCACGCTGAATATAACCATCTTCGCCAATAATGCCCTTAATCTGCTCGCCTAACATCACAATATTTCGATATTCAGGAGCTTCAAAAAAGCTTTGAGTTAACGAATAAATGCGCTCAACACTATATGTCACCGTATGCACATGAACCGCAATTGCACCTTCTTCATCAATACTAGCTAATATCCGATAAGTTTCAGCCTCATCTGCAAGCAAAGTCGTAAGCTGGTCAAGCCATTGTTGAATCTGAGTAATATCTTGGAACGCATCCACATTTAATGCAGGCATATCCACCATTGCAGCCAATACTGCTTCAGGAACAAGATGGCTTAATCGCGCCAACATTTCAGTCACTTTAATATATTGCCGACACAATTTTTCTAGCTCATCACTGCGTAATGCGGGTGCATCAGGCGTAACAAATAATTGGGTATTTTGCAAAGCCAAACTTAACAAATAATCATTCAAGGCTTTGTCATCCTTCACATAATGTTCTTGCTTACCTTTGGTCACTTTATACAATGGCGGCTGGGCAATATAAATATGTCCGCGTTCTAGCAATTCAGTCATGTGGCGATAGAAAAAGGTCAATAGCAACGTTCGAATATGACTACCATCCACGTCCGCATCAGTCATCAAAAAGATTTTGTGATAACGCAGTTTTTCTATATTGTATTCTTCTTTACCAATCCCACAACCTAACG
Organism: Candidatus Albibeggiatoa psychrophila; assembly: GCA_035829175.2. Lineage (GTDB taxonomy): Bacteria > Pseudomonadota > Gammaproteobacteria > Beggiatoales > Beggiatoaceae > Albibeggiatoa > Albibeggiatoa psychrophila. Next base: position 11,646 of record JAYQWJ020000597.1, on the reverse strand, counting down.
CAGTGATTAAAGTTCCCACTTCAACCGAAGATAACATCTTGTCAAAACGCGCTTTTTCTACATTTAAAATCTTACCTTTCAACGGCAAAATTGCTTGAGTACGTCTATCACGTCCTTGCTTGGCAGAACCACCCGCTGAGTCACCTTCCACAATATACAACTCAGAAAGTGCGGGGTCTTTTTCCTGACAATCCGCTAATTTCCCCGGTAATCCTGCAATATCTAACGCCGTTTTACGTCGCGTCATTTCACGCGCTTTACGAGCTGCTTCACGCGCTCTAGCCGCTTCAATAATTTTATTAGCGATATTCTTAGCTTCATTTGGGGTTTCAAGCAAGAATTCTTCAATTTTCTCTGCTACAACCGCTTCAACAATGCCTTTTACTTCACTAGAAACCAATTTATCTTTTGTTTGTGAAGAAAACTTAGGATCAGGCACTTTGACCGATAAAACCGCCATTAAGCCTTCACGAATATCATCGCCTGTAGTGCTTACTTTGTGCTTTTTCTGATAGCCTTCTTTGTCTAAATAAGTATTGAAGGTTCGAGTCAATGCCGCACGGAATCCCGCTAAATGCGTACCGCCATCACGTTGAGGGATATTATTGGTAAAACAAAACACACTTTCTTGATAAGAATCATTCCACTGCATCGCAATTTCGACCATAACATCATCTTTTTCCGTATTGATATAAAATACAGTGGGATGAATCGCGGTTTTCTTGCTGTTTAAATGTTCGACAAAAGAACGAATACCGCCCTCATATTCAAACAAATCATGCTTGCCTGTGGTGTCATCTTGTAAATGGATTTTGACCCCAGAATTGAGAAAAGACAGCTCTCTAAGCCGTTTTGCTAAAATATCGTAGTGAAATTCAATATTGGTAAACGTTTCAGGACTGGGTTTAAAGCGAATTTTTGTCCCCGATTTTTCCGTATCACCCGTCGCAGCAAGTGGGGCTTGGGGCACACCATGAACATAAGTTTGCTGATACACTTTATCGTCACGATAAACCGTCAATTCCAGCAACTCAGATAAGGCATTCACCACCGAAACACCAACGCCGTGCAAACCACCCGAGACTTTGTAAGAATTATCGTCAAACTTACCGCCCGCGTGCAATATGGTTAAAATCACTTCCGCCGCTGAACGACCTTCTTCTTGATGAATATCAACAGGGATGCCACGCCCATCATCAATCACGGTCACAGATTGGTCATGATTGATTTTGACTTTGATTTCAGAACAATGACCTGCTAAGGCTTCATCAACGGCATTATCAACCACTTCAAACACCATGTGGTGCAAACCTGTGCCATCATCTGTGTCACCAATATACATACCGGGACGTTTTCTGACCGCATCTAAGCCTTTTAAAACTTTAATATTTCCAGAATCGTAAACTTGGTCTGTCATTATTGCTCCCATAAGCACATTTTTGAACTTATTATAACATTTTTATAGTTTAATTTAAACTGTTAAGTATTTATTTAAAAAAGAGAAAATGGCTGTTAACTACGGCTAATCTTATACAAATATTGTTGTTTTTAGGCACTTGACATACAAGGCTTTATCTTTCATGCTTAAATCTATGTTTTATCCCTGAGCTAAAGGATATTTTATGCAAGCTACGCCAGAGCAACACGCCACTTTATCCCGTATTGTGATTCGTATTTTAGATGATTGGGAAATTGATGATAACAACAAAATCAAGCTACTCGGTTTACCCGCCGAAACCAAACCAAGAATGATGAATCATTATCGTAATAATTCGGAACTGCCTGATACATCTGAAATTAATCAACGGATTGAGCAATTAGTTGCAATTTCTGAAGCATTGCGCACCACTTATCCACACAATTACCGCATGAGTACGCACTGGTTAAATACCCCACATCGCCGCTTTAATCAGCGTACACCATTAAGTATGATTTTAGATCGGGGCTTAAATGGCATGATGGCGGTACGAGCGGATTTAGATTGTGCTTATGCGTGGTCGTTGACCGAAAATATGCAGAATACTAATCCCACAAATTCTTGATATAAAATGTGCTATTTTAGTCAGAATATTGGGTAAAACGTTGTTCTGTGAGTTTTTCAACATTTTTATGCCCCAACTGCCATAGCACTTCTTCTACTTCAGTATTGATAAACTGTAGTTCAGGACTTTGTTTTTCATAGTATTGACGTAAACGATAAGCTGCCGTGAGGGCTAATTCATCAATGCCCCAAATTAAATATTCTTTCGGCACAAAATATAATAAATAACGCCGCACTAAATCAAAATAAGCAATGGTTTGAGGATTAGATTTAACCACCATCGCATTAGCAACAAATTCTTCCCATGATGTAATTTGTCGAGAACGCACGCCCATATCCGCAGCAGGAATTGAATCAATTAAATAACTTAATGGTTTTTCCACAATTGCATCAATATCTAAACTAATAATCGGTTTTTGATAAGTTTGTAACCATTGAGCCATGTTTAAAAAACGACCAAAAGTATAATAAGTTTTTAATTGATTTTTATCTTGTAATTTAATTTCTTCAGTGCTAATACAATAACTTGGAATAGATTGCTGATTAAGAAATTCTTGTGCTTCGGTTAAAACTTCATCGGTTGGATTCATAATGTGTAAATGTAAATGAATTGCTTCAGCACTGTTTTTCTGCAAGCTGTTAACAAAGTTTTTTGCATATTTGCTGAAATAATTAGCATCACAAGAAGCTGTCACCACATAATCAAAGTTTGCTATTTTTTGTGCAACAATTTGGCTGTTGTTAGGAAAGTCGGTATTTAACAAGTTTTGATAAAACTCAGGGCTAAAATGTGTAGCCAAAGTGAGTTGGAGGTTTACAGTAGCTTTGTTTGGATTTTCCCGTATTATTTTTTCCAATTCTCTAAAATGCTGTTCGGCTTTATCTAATTGATTTAAAAAAACATAACAGGTAGCAAGACGTTTCATTGCTTCAAGTAATAAGGAAAAAGGCAAGGTTGTTTGTAATTGAGCTTGATAATGTTGAATTACCGTTTCAAATGCTTGCTTTTGTTCGGTATTTTGCATTCGATGCAATGTTACGGCTAAACTAAATTGTGCATCCACTAAATCAGGTTTTTGGGCAATCGCTTGGCGAAAAGTTTGCTCTGCTTCGGTAAATCGACGTTGGAATAAATAATTCAAGCCTAAATAGTAATAAGTAAAGGGGTTATTTGCTTGTAATTTAATAGAATATTTAAACAATTCTTCCGCTTCTTGATATGATTGTTCAGTTTTTTGATAAGACAGCACCAAACCTAATTTACTGTGATATTCCGCATTGTTAGGCTCAAGATTAATCGCTTTGCGAAAGGCTTGCTCTGCTTTGTCGTTTTGTTGAAATTGATAATAAGCAACACCTAATTCGGCATATACTTTGGCACTGGGCTTAAGGGTTAAGGCTTTTTGTGCTACTTTTATGACTTCTTTATAATGTCCTGATTTAGCCAGCGCATTAATAAAATTGATATATAAATCATGGTTTTTGTTATCTAATTTAATCGCCTGCTGATACATGTTTGCGGCTTGCTCAAATTGATTGGCTTGCTCTAAAACATAACCTAAATTGGAGTAACTACGTGCTTCAGGTTTGATTTTTAGCATTTGCTGGCATATTGCTTGTGCTTGCTCAAAATGTTGGGTTTGAATGGCAAGTACACTGAGTAAATTTAAAGTTTCAAGGTCATTAGGTGTTTTTTTCAAGATTTGTTGACATAAATTAATACCTTTTTGGAATTCACCTTTTTGATAACACTCAACTGCGCGTTGAAGTTTTTTATTCATGATTAAACATCCAAAGGCTAGCAGTTCTCATTTTTAAAATTTTTTACGATTTATCATTTATCAAGAAGTGCCAGCCTTAAATTATGAGCATTTTATGCAGCGGGTGATTGTTCAGTCGCAGATGTTGGGCTATCTGGTGATAATTTGGCTTCTAACGCAGCAATTTGTTGTTCTAAACCATCTACTTTAGCACGGGTTCTGGCTAATACATCCGTTTGTACATCAAACTCTTCACGAGTGACTAAATTCATACGGCGGAATGTGGATTCCATTGCAGCCCGTATGTTTTTTTCCATATCTTTTTGTAAATCCGTCACGCCTTTAGGCAACGCATCAGAAAATTGTTTAAAAAAGGTTTCGAAATTAGGTGGGGTTGTATTCATAGTTAACTCCTTTGAGGACAGTGTTTGACTACTGACAAAGCAATGAAAATACTTGTTATTTTATGAAAAATTCATCACGGATAGCTCTCATCTTACAATAATAGGTTTAATACTTGTTCAGGTTTAATATTGCGCAAGCATTGATAATGTTGATAGCGGCAAGTGCGTTTAAAACAAGGGCTACAAGACAGACCGTGATATAAAATTTTAGCATGACGACTTAAAGGCGGTGTCATGACGGGGGTGGATGAACCATAAATTGCAATCAGTTTTTTATCTAATGCCGCCGCAACGTGCATTAAGCCTGAATCGTTGGTGACAATCGCATTGGCTAAACTGAGTAAGTTCACTGCATCAGCTAAATCGGTTTGTCCGCAAAAACTGGTGCAATTAATTTCACCAGAACCTGACAATGCTTCTACTCGCGCACCTACGGTAATATCTTTAGATGAACCTAAAATCCATACTTTCCAACCTTGAGCAATCACTTTCTTAGATAAAATGGCGTAATATTCTAGTGGCCATTGTTTTGCAATACCATATTCTGCACCGGGGCATAAGACTAAAATGGGTTGAGTTGGGCGTTCAAGGTTTAATTTTTCTAAACTGCGGCTGACATTGCCTATCGATAAATAGGGCGTGGGCGGGGTGATTTGTCCAATTCGTGGATCATTTTTTGCCATTCCTAGCGCAACAAACTGGTCAACAGTCCGCCTTAATATCAGTTTATTTTTAGCCCGAACATCATTGAGCAAACCATAACGCATTTCACCTTTATAACCTGTGCGTAGCGGGGATTTTGTCCAATATGGGATTAATGCTGATTTCCAAGAATTCGGCAAAACAATCACTTGTTGATAATGTTCACGCCGTAGCTCTTCACCCAATTGGCGACGTTTGTCCCACGCTAACTCACCGTGTTCAATATCAAGCGTAATGATGCGACGGACTTCTGGCATCAATTTAAGCAAAGCTGCACTCCATTCAGGCGCGAGCACATCAATCACGATATTCTGGCGTTCAAGTTTTAAAAATTTAAATAGACTTTGTGCCATCACCATATCGCCAACCCAAGAAGGTGCAATAATCAAAATGGCTGAAGTTTGAGTAGTGGTTAACACGGGACATCCCAACGATTGAGAATTTAGATAGTTTTTAATTTACAGAATTAGTAATCTTGTTAAAATTCAGCTTATTGCAAATAAAATATTAGCGGTTTTTCCAATGTTTTAAGCGGCTTTTTTATCCACTAGAATGTATTCAGCCCCACAATATGGACAACGTGCTTTGCCATCAGGAGATTCTGCCACTGGAATAAAGACTTTCGGGTGTGAATCCCATAAACTCATATTAGGCATTGGGCAATGTAATGGTAAATCACTGCTTGTTACTTCGTATATTTTTTTGTCATTTGGCGTGTTTTGATTCATTGTTTTTTATTCCTAAAATACGTGAAGTTGTACGTCTTGATTCCCACGCAATGCGCAGGAACGATAGTGCTTAATTATTGACGTAAGTTAACCAGTCTTGGTGTTTTTCATGACGACCATACACTACATCAAAATACAAGTTTTGTAATTTCTCTGTAATCTCACCGCGCGCGCCAGTGCCAATTTTACGGTTATCTAATTCACGAATTGGGGTGACTTCCGCAGCCGTACCTGTGAAAAAGGCTTCATCAGCAATATACACTTCATCACGAGTGATACGTTTTTCTTTGACTTCCAAGCCCAATTCAGCAGCTAAAGTAAAGATTGTTGAACGTGTAATACCATTCAATGCTGATGTTAAATCAGGCGTGTAAATAATGCCATCACGAATCATAAAAATATTTTCGCCACTCCCTTCAGCCACGTAACCTTCATTATCTAATAATAAGGCTTCGTCATAACCACACGCCAATGCTTCTTGTAATGCCAACATAGAATTCATATAGTTGCCATTGGCTTTAGCTTTACACATGGTGATATTGACATGATGACGGGTATAAGAAGAAGTACGAATCCGAATGCCTTTTTCTAAAGCTTCATCACCTAAATATGCACCCCATGTCCACGCCGCAACAATCACATGTACTTTCAAATTATCAGCCCGCAAACCCATACCTTCCGAGCCATAAAAACACATTGGACGCATATAAGCACTGTCTAAATTATTTTTTCGTACCGCATCAATTTGTGCTTGATTCAAGGTGTCTTGATCGAAAGGAATATCCATCCCTAAAATATGAGCGGAATCAAATAAGCGACGTGTATGCTCTGGTAGCCGAAAAATAGCAGCCCCTTTATCTGTCTGATACGCTCTGACACCTTCAAACACACCCATACCATAATGTAAAGTATGTGTTAACACATGGGTTTTTGCATCGCGCCAAGGAACCATTTCCCCATCGAACCAGATGAGACCATCCCGGTCACCCATTCCTGCCATTTTATATTCTCCTTAAAAAAGATGCGCTTTCATTATCACGCTGCATTTTACACCAGAAACGGATAGTAAATTGCGAAAATATTATTAATTAAAACCAAATTCAACCGATTTACAATGTATGCTGTTAAGTTAACTATTCAGTTCCAAGCTACACAACAAGCTACAAGCATAAAATTAAGATAACGGTGTAGCAGGAGTGCAAAATTAATTTTGCCAGTGAGCATTTTTTATAGGGCTATCAAAATTAAAACGAAATTGACTATAGCCCCAGATTGCTTTGCGTAAATCTCGCGTATTGTAAACGATGTCGAAGAGTGTATTTCAGAAAACAAGATATTATCTAAATGTGGCAGGCATCTCATTGGCTAAAATTTACGCGAAATAGCACAGCGGCTTTACTCTATAAAAGGACGCACATAATCACAAATTTCATCCACCATAAATTCTTTTGCCATTTGATGTAATTCCTGAGTGAGAGGACGTAATTGCTTATCTTCTTGTTCTATTTTTTCTAAATAATTCGTAATTTCTTGCACATCACCCATCATACCTAAATCAAATAAGGTTTCCGCTTGTGTCTGCGTTAAACTAATATCACTTGCATTAATATTTTCATCTTGCTCATCCTCACTATCTTGTTTTTCCGCATAAATCCAATCTAACGCTAAATATTGTTGCAAATAATCTAATAAAGTATCAAATTGCAAGGGCTTAGCAATGAAAGCGTTACAGCCAGCATCAAAGCCCTGTTGTTGGTGTTCTTCAAACACATCGGCGGAAATCACAATCATTGGAAGTAATTTATGTTTCAGCACATTACGGACTTGGCGCATCATCTCAAATCCATCCATCACGGGCATATTTAATTCAGTCAAAACAATATCAACCCGCTGTTTGGCAATGATTTCTAAAGCGATTTGTCCATTTTCAGCTTGTAAAACTGTAAATCCAAGGGGTTGCAACAAATTCACAATAACAGCGCGATCGGTCTGATTAAGCTCAACAACTAATACCGTATAATCAGTATGTTTTTCACCCGTCACAATATAACCCACCACAACCGCCGTATTATCATCTTCAATGTATTGCTTAATTTCAGGCAAATCTAAATCAAACCAGAAACGTGTTCCAGTGCCAAACTGACTATGCACTTGCAATTGTCCACCCATTTTCTCAACCAATTCATGAGTAATCGAAAGCCCCAAACCCGTACCTTGCGCCTTATAGTTTTCATGCCCAACTTGTTGGAAAGGCAAAAATATTTTATCTATTTCGTCATCCGCAATCCCAATTCCTGAATCCAAGACTTCAAAATGCGCAATACCTTGTTCATAAGAGATTTTGAGGGTGACACAACCCATTTCAGTAAATTTCACCGCATTGCCCAGCAAATTAATCAATATCTGCCGCAAGCGTTTTTCATCACCTTTAATGATTCTAGGTAAACTTGATAATACTTCATACTCAAAACCAATATCTTTTTGCATTACACGCATTCTAAATAAATCAACAATACCTGTTATAAAATCCGCAAAATCAAAAGGGTTTTCTAATAATTCAATCCGACCCGCTTCAATTTTAGCCAAATCCAATATATCATTAATTAAATTCAATAAATAATCACCGCTGCGCTGAATCACTTGAATCCCATCGGCTTGTTTTTTATTTAAATCATCATCTCGACCTAAAATTTGCGCATAACCTAAAATTCCATTCAATGGAGTGCGTAATTCATGGCTCATATTAGCTAAAAAAGTGCTTTTTGCTCTGTTAGCAATTTCAGCGGCTTCTTTCGCTTCTTGCAAACGAATTTCAAACTTTTTACGTTCCGTAATATCAATAATCAAAGTCAAGATTTTTGCATAATTTCCTTCAAAACCCGCAACAACTGAATATTGAACCGCTACATGAATTTTATCTCCAGTGACTGTGCGGTGAACGGTTTCGGTTTCAAAATGGTTTTTACCTTGAGTTAAAGCAATAAATAAGGCACTAAAACTTTCATAAGCATCACTCATTAAACTGGATAAGTGCGCTATCAAATCCACTTGATTTTGGGCTTGATATAAGGTCAAGGTTGCCTGATTAACATTAACAATTTCAATTAATTCTAACAGTTGATACACTTGCTCTGGATTGTTGGCAAAATGCTTTTCAAAATTAATCACGCCTGTAGCACGCAAATAATCAATTTGAGATTTCACCTTTGAAAAATTCTGTTCCCACAAAGAGATAGGTGACGAATCAAACAAATTCCGATAACGCACTTCTCGATCACGCAACTCCGCCTCAGCCTGCTTTCGGTCAGAAATATCGGTCAAAATACCGCCAATGCCATATAGCTTGTGCATACTATCAAAAAGTGGAAATGTCGTTGTCCAATAAGTATGCTCATTATTACCCCAAGTGATATTTTCCTCGGCAATAACTGGTTTTTGAGTTTTTAGCACTTGTTTATCAATTTTTCGCAGCTCTTCAATATTTGAAAACAAGGCATAATCAGGTTTTCCGACAATTTGTTTTTGCGGTAAATTCAATAATTCCGCCAGCTTCTGGCTCGCCATAGTGATATGCCAAGAAAGGTCTTTAGCAAAAATAGCAGAAGGTGAGTTATCTAATACATTGGTTAAAATCGCTTGGCTTTCTCGCAATGCTTGTTCGGTAGATTTACGTTGTTCAATTTCTCGGCTCATTAAACGATTGACTTCAGATACTTTTTCAATCATAGAGTCAATACCCATTTGAATAATGCCTATTTCGTCTTTAGATTTTGCATCGATTCGAGCATCTAAATTGCCATGTTCAACCTGTTTTAAAAACGCCAAAGTATCGTCAATACGCACACTGATGCCACGTGTAAATAAATGTGATAATAGCAATAAACACAAAAACAAAATAAGGGTAAATAAGACTACAAATTTTAAATAATTCGCTCTATATTTGAAAATCTCATCTTCTGCTATAGAAAGTACAATTGTCCAATTCCATTTGGGTGTGGTTAAAAAAACAGCATAACGATGTTTTCCCGCATAATCATAATGAATTTCGCCATTTTTTTGTTCTAATATGTCATAGATAAATGGGTAGTTTAATTGTTTACCTTTTTTAATATTATGATGTAATATGATCTTACCTTCAGAGTCTAAAATGTATAAATAGCCTGTGTTGCCATAGCGATAGTCTTTAAACTTGTCCAATAATTCTTGTCGCGCATTAATAATATAACTTTCAATTCCTAATACGCCAGAAAATTCTAAAGTTTCATATAATTCAGTAATTTCCTGATTAATGTTGTTAATTTCTTTGCTGAACAATTCGTTATTAAGTTTATAGACGATTTGATTAATTGAAAAATAGCCTATCACCACAATAGGAATGGCTAATAAAGCGAGGAGTAGGAAGGCAAATATATTGATTTTAGTTTGTAGTTTCATTCGGTTATGCTCGGATGAAATAGATAATTCCCATATCAACCCAAGTTGTTGCACTTATTTTTTGCTGATTCTTAGTGATATTATTTAATATCCAAAATATAAGTGTCGGTTTTTGATTGGAAATAGTGGTAAATATAATGTTTAAACTATTATATAATACCATTATAAAGAAAAGTGATAAAAGCAGCTGTTAAATTTAGTTTTACTATTAAAGAGACTGCAAACCTAACTATTTGATAAAGCAACAACTTAGTTTTTACAATTTTTCGGGTAATGAAAATAAACCCTTAAGCTGTTCGCTGCCAATCTGATATTGTACCTTTTTTTCAGGCAGTGCTAGAATAAATTCAGGCTCAGTCTCGACAATTTTAAATTGCAAAGCTTGCGCATCTGTTGCTAATTTTATCGAAATTGGTGCTAAATGTTCTTTTTGTGCATCATATTGTCTGACACTTAAAGCCTGTAAATTTTGCCAAGCTTTAACTAATCCCTGAATTGCATCAGCACTGTTGTCTAGTGATTTATCTATGGGGGTTGTAAATTCCCAGCGATGCCCTTGTAATTGCAAAGATAAATTAGGTAAGCTTAAACTGACAATCTCAGGCTGATTGCCCAACGGCGATAAACTTGCAAATAATGCCGCATCACCTGTTAAAAAGTATGAAATCGTGTCAACAACCAGATACGCCTTGTTATTAAATAAAACATAACGCCGTCCATCATTAAAGGGAGATTTAATCCCTAAGTCCAATTCAATCCCATCCACAGCCAAACGGATTGCAGGTTGTTCCAATCCCAACTTCGCAAGATCGACAGGCATCTTTAATGATTGATAATGTTTTGTCGTTAAAAATTGCAGAATGCTATCAACCCGAAATTGATTCGCGGGCAATTGCAATGGCGTGTGGACAAACCACTGTTCAGCCTGTTTTTGCAGCACAATTTCAGAGATTTGTTTATCATCGGTTCGGCTAATCACAATGCTTTGAATTTGTTTTTTATCTAATAGCGTAAATCCATCAATCACAGGCGGTGCATCTGATTTCCATTTAAGCAAAGCCAAGCTTGCTAATATCAAGACAATTGATAATAAAATCGCGTTTAATAACCAACGTTTCTGCATTTTAGGCTTTTCTCCGTTTTAACCACACAAACATACCTGTAATCAATAAACTAACGGGTAGAATAATGACAAAAAAGATGGCAATAAAATTAAAGATTGTCGGGCTAAATGTGAGCTTGGTATCATCTGTTGTTTGTACAGGAATCTCGATAAACGCATCATCTTGCACCAACCAATTTAGCATACGCAAACTTAATTCCAAATTGCCGCCATTGCCAACAAAAGTATTGGACACAAAATCACCATCACCCAAAACCAGTATACGCTGCTCTGTTGGCGTGTCACTGTCTATTTCACGCGTCAGCGCAACCGCGATTGTTAAAGGCCCATCGACATCTTTTGCTTCATCAAATTGAATTTCTCCTTCCAACTCATTACTTTCTGACCATATTTCAGGCGCGGTGGTTAATAAATTGACCGCTTCCCAATCATCGTCATCATCAGTAGGTTCAAA
>JAYQWJ020000596.1:0-10198 GCA_035829175.2 Candidatus Albibeggiatoa psychrophila | reverse complement strand
TGGGATGTTGTAAGCTATTAGTGGATTCTTAGCAAGGACATTATTCCTAAACTATAGTCATTTTATTCTAAAGTGATACAGGACGGGCCGTCCTCGATTTTGAAACTGATTGATATTTAAAGTGTAAAAGGACTGGCAGTCCTAATACATAAACCGAAATTGACTATATTTTACGCATTGAGTTTATTTAAAAAATTGTTTTGATGCTGTGCAAAATAGCCAAAAAATATCGCCTCAGAATCTGTTTTATTAAGCCAATTTTGTTTTGATTCGAGCTTGTAATTTATCAAATTCCTTGGCATTTAATACCTTTTGTTTACGCAAGCTTGGCAATAATTCATCTAGGCGATTCCAATCTGCCAGTTGCAAATATAAGCTGCTGAGTAATAACAAATAAGCTTTATGATGAGGGGCTTGCTGCAATGACTGTTGCGCTTGTTCAACGGCTAAAACGAGTTGTCCTTGTTGTTGTAACATTTTGGCTTGAAAAAAAGCAATTTCTGCATCATGTCCCTCTAAAAATTGTTTTGCATCATCAATATAATCCGCTGCTTGCACAATATTGCCTTGTTGATACGCGCTAAAAGATGCGCCAATAAAGTGTAAAGCTGGAAAAACACTGAATTGAGGTGATTTTAATAAGGTTTTCTCTGCATGATTCCACTGCTGTTGTAATACATTTAAGCAACCTAAACCCAAACTTTGATGGGCTTTATTTTGTTTGCGTAATGCGCTTTTGACTCGTAATTGATGCGGCAAATCCCAAATCCAACCAAGTAATTTAAATAAGATAAATAAGCTTGCAAAGCTGATGATTGAGAATAAGACAAACGTCGCCAGACTCATTTTAGCAGTCCAAGTTTGCCAACTCATGATGACAAATCCCGCATCTTGTTCAAACAGCAAGGGGAAGCCAAATCCTGCTGCAACAACCAGCAATAAAAAGATAACTGCTTTCATTTTGCGAAATACCTCAATGCCTGCTTGATGAAGACTATATTTTAAACAGGTTTAGCTTGTAAAAAATGCTGTGGCTCATCGGTGGTATGAATTTCACGATGCGGGAATGGCATCTTAATCCCTGCAACGCGGAATCTATCCCAAATTTTTAAATATAATTGAGATTGCACTTCCAAACAATCTGCCTGCTGCCAATCAACAAAATATTCAACTCTGAAATTCATTTTATATTCAGCAAATTCAATAAGATAGATGTGATAAGCGGGGTCTTGCAAGACCCCTTGTTGGTTATTTAAAATATCACGTACAATTTGTTCTGCTGTATGCGGGTTAGAATCAAAACCGATGCCGAAATTGAGCTGAGATTGAATAATCTGATTATCGCGTGTCCAGTTGGTAAATGCGCTAGAAATTAAATCCGCATTTGGCACAATCACTTCCTTGCCATCATCAGTACCCATAGTCATTGAACGAATACCAATACGTCGCACTGTGCCATGACTGCCGCTCAACGTTACATAATCACCTGTACGCAGTGGACGTTCTACCAGCAACAAAATCCCGCTGAGGAAATTGTTCACAATATTCTGCATACCAAAACCGATACCAACACCAAGTGCACCTGCAAATACGGTTAATGCGGTTGGGTCAATTCCCATCACCTTAAGAGTGACAAAAAATCCAACTAAAATAACAGCATATTGTACAAAAACCGCTAAACTATGCCGAATACCTGAATCAGTAATACCCGCAAAAATCCATCGATAACTGAGACGATGTGACCAACTTCCAAGCCAAAATACACTCCAGACCACAATCACCGCCATAATAATATTAATGACTCGGACGGCATCACTTTCACCTAAATTCACGAGGGGATAATTCAGAATCTTAGAAATATTATCGCGCACCGCAACATCTGAAGACCAACCCGTAATCCAGAATAACACCGCAATAGCCAGAGCAATTAACATAAATGTGGTGATTTTCTCAATCAATGGAATAATATCTTCAGACCATAATTCAGCAAATTGAGGTTGGCTACGTTGTTCAACTGAAGCTTTTAAAAATTTAATAAAATCATTAGCTAAGCCTTGGATAATCAACCAACCTGTCAATATCAACATAAACCAACTAACTTGTTGCGCGACAGTCCAACCTAAACTGATGTAACCAATAATGCCCATAATTGAAACAGTCAGCACAAACACTTGTAATAATGTCGTGACTAAATTAACCACCCACATCCAATAGGTACGTTTTGTACGCTGCATGAAATACAAAATGAGTTGGCGAACCTGTAATAATGGAAAAATCATTAAACCAAGCAATAACATAAAGATACTGTCAATTAAGTCACGCATTGATAAAGAAAAATTCATTGCATAACCTTCATATTCGGTATGAACCAGTGACAAAATAAGCACCACAATACTCATGAAAAAGATAATCCAGCTTAACTGATGAAACACTTTGAGCCGATTTTCTTCTTTAAAGTCTAAATTTGATAGAACCAACCATACAAAGCCTATAGCAAGCTGCATTCCGACTAAGCTGATAATAAATATCAGTGGTAAAATGATACTAAGATATGACGGTTGGACAACCCAAGCTCCCAGTAATAATACGCCTGTCACTGCAAAAATGAGGAAATTAGTATGAATTAATTGAAAGAATAGTAAAAAGCTAAATCCTAGAAAACTAGAGCTATCAACAGGTTTAAGTTTTGAGCGAGTATAAATTATGTTAATAATCAACAACAAAACTAACCAGCCTGTGACAACACTTGCTATTTTCATCCATTGTTGCTGAGTTTGACTATAAAACGCTTGGGCTAAACCATCCCATGAGATTTTAACCTGTTGAAAGAAATGTTTGGGAAGTTCGATTGTTTCTTCATAAATACTAAGCCATTCAGCTTGATTGCCGGGTAATTTACGCATTCTTAACAAGGCTTTAGTCATATTTTCCTTATAAGCAGATTCGAACGTTTCTAGCAATTTATTGCCATGCTCTTGTAATTCAGGTAATTGGGCTTCAGACTCCTTAGTTGTCTGTTCTAATCTATCCAAAATATCTGAGGTTTCTTTGCTTATAGGCGCATTTATTTTATCGACTTTTTCAGCACGCTTTTCTAAAACCGAACGTTGTTTGTTTAAAACTTCCGTTTTGTTATGCCATAGCTCTTGCAACTTGTCCATATCAACTAAAAGTTCACGCAATTCTTCCATCCGATTTTGTAAGTTTTCTAACCAATTAGGTGAAAATTCAGTTGGAGGCGGTGCATCAACTAATACTTGCCATTGTTCAAGTTGCTCCTTGATATGGTGCAATTTCAATTGATTCACGACATGTTGCGCTAATTCATTGGCTTCTTGAATTTTAATTTCTAATAAATGACGTTGTGTAATATTTTCATCGGTTGCAGCTAATTTGCTTAATTTCCAACGTAAATCTGTTGCATGATTAATATGTTGCTGTTGTTCAAGCTGCATTTGTTGCTCAAGTTCTTGTTTTTGCTTTTCATGGTGAAATATTTGTAATTTATCATTCCATTCCACTGCGATTATCAAATGCTTTTCTTTCACTTCAATTTTGCCCTTAATCACTTCCATGCTTTGGGCTTGCAAATCTAGAATTTGTTGTAAAAACTTAACTTTATTTTCTTTTGCAATCACGCGCTTATCCTGAAATTCCTGCAATTCTGGCTCAGCAGGTGGTGTTTTGCGTAGTATTTCTAATGTAGCTGTTTCATCTTCTAAATATTGTTGTTCACGTTCTAAATGAGCCTGATTACTTTCAAGTTCCAATTTGAAATTATTAAAATCAACTTCGGTACTGTCTTTTTCTAAACTGGCGGCTTCTAACATCTCCGATAATATTTCGGCGGTAATATCTGAAGATTTCAATTGTTTCAATTTTTCAGGCATCTCCTCTTTATCTTTTTTGACATTATCACGTTCTTGAACTAACGATAATGCAGCTTCTGCAACCAATTGCCCGCGTTCTTTGATAAGCAATAATTGATTGATTTCATCCACTTTGATAAACCAATCTATAGCAGTCAACGTTTTTTGCAAATACAAATCAACTTGAGGTGTTAACAAATCTAATAGCCGTTGATTTAATGAATTAGCTTGTTGTTGGTTACTTATTTCCTCTGGGATAGATTTCAATAGTGGTTTTTGTTCATTGGTCAATTGTTCAGCAGATAATGCTTGGAGTTCAGTTAAATGTGCTTGTAAAGCCTCAATATACTCATTACGCTCTTCCAAATCTTTTTTAACTTGTTGGCGTTGAAGTAAATAGTCATTTAATTTATGATTTGCTTCTTGGCGTTGTTCAATAGATTGATGTACATCATCATCACTAAACTTGGTTTTATCTGTAATGGCAGCTAATTGAGATTGGATTTTTTTTTGTAGTTTAGGGCTGCTTTTTCGGAGTTTTTTGAGTGAAGATTGATTATATTTAATCAGTTTTTGTTGGCTTTTGCGCCACTCGGCGGTCATTTCCAATGTCGGTTTGAAAATATCTGCATTTTGCTCTTGTTGCTCTAAAGTATCTGGTTCAGCCGCAACGAAAGTGAGCCATAGGGAGCTAAGAAGAATAATGCTAACAAGGTATTTCATTGATTGTCCCCTCAAAACTTTTATTGGTTTATCATAGCATATTTAGATTTAGGTCAATATTTTTTATCAAGTTTTGGCGGGGTTAGAACTTGCAGATATAACATGGGCTAGATAATGACAAAATGGAAAAATTTTTAAAGTCTGATGTATTATAATATTGAGCAATGGTATTGATTAATAAATTGTTTCATAGGGAAAAATAATGCAAATGCAAAATATTTTAGTATTATATTATAGTCGTCATGGTCATGTTGCACAAATGGCACAAAAAATTGCGCGTGGAATTGAAGAAATCCAAGGCTGTGAAGCAATCGTACGAACAGTGCCTGCGGTCTCAACGGTTTGCGAAGCGACTGAGTCGGACATTCCAGAGCAAGGTGCACCTTATGTTACGCAACAAGATTTAAAAAATTGTGCAGGTCTCGCACTCGGCAGCCCAACCCATTTTGGCAATATGGCAGCACCCATGAAATATTTTTTAGACCAAACCACAGGCTTATGGCTTGGCGGTGATTTAGTTGGTAAACCTGCGGCGGTCTTCACTTCAACTTCAAGTCAGCATGGTGGTCAGGAAAGCACTTTGTTATCAATGATGTTGCCGCTTTTTCATCATGGCATGTTAGTGCTGGGATTGCCTTATACCGAACCCAGTTTAGGCAATACTACAACAGGCGGCACACCTTATGGCGCGAGTCACGTTGCAGGCAGTCAACAGCAAAATCCGCTAAGTGATGATGAAGTGAATTTGTGTCGTGCATTGGGAAAACGTTTGGCATCAACCGCAATAAAATTATCTTAAAACAATGGGTTATTTATTTTTAAGATTTAAATGACGGTTGTTATCCATTCAAGACTATCTGACTGATTTCCCCACGCGCCCAAAACCGATAGTTATGATATAAACTGTCATCATCAGATGAAAAAAATAAGAACCTATTCAATGATTCAAGCATTTCATTATTTAATCAAAGGTCAAGTGCAAGGGGTCGGATTTCGCCCTTATATTTACCGTTTGGCAACTCAACACCAATTAGTCGGCTGGGTAAAAAATGTCGCAGGACAGGTTGAAGTTTATGTGCAAGGTGAGACGGAAAACTTAGATTTATTTGACCAAAATTTATTAAAACAAGTGCCGCAAATTGCAGACCCAAAAGTATTACTCCGAAGCCGAATTGATACAGCGCATTTTGAGGCGTTTAGTATTTTAATCAGCGAAGAAAGTCAGGAAAAACAAATTCATGTACCGCCAGATTATTTTACCTGTGATGATTGTTTGGATGAATTAAATGACCCTGAAAATCATCGTTATCGTTATCCTTTCATCAATTGTACTCAATGCGGCTCTCGTTACACGATTATTCATACTTTGCCTTATGACCGTATTAATACCAGTATGGCAGAATTTGAGCTTTGTCCCCAATGCAAAATCGAATATTTAAACCCATTAGATCGCCGTTTTCATGCTCAGCCATTAGCCTGTCCCGTGTGCGGCCCTCAATTACAATTTAAACAAGACGATAAATTAATCGAAGATACTGAACAAGCCTTAACCGAAATGCAGCAGGCATTAGACGCGGGGCTGGTAATTGCAGTGAAAGGCATTGGGGGCTATCACCTTATTTGTGATGCAACGCAAGACAATGCAATTGAATATTTACGCTTACAAAAACCACGTCTTCATAAGCCATTGGCTGTGATGTTTGCAACCGATTATGATTTAAGCCAACAAGTTGATTTAACCGCTGAAGAATGGCAACGCTTGAACAGTCCCACCCGTCCGATTATTTTAGCGACCAAAGCAAATAGTTATAATTTATCGCCATTGATTGCGCCGCATTTGAACGAATTAGGCGTGATGTTGCCTTATAGTCCATTGCATCATTTGTTGCTTAATGATTTCAAACGTCCTCTTATTGTCACATCGGCTAATATTAGTGGCGAACCTGTTTTAACGCAAAATGCAGATGTTGAAGCCCGTTTGCATCACGTCGCCCAAGCTTATTTACACCATAATCGCCCTATTGTTCGACCTGCTGATGATTCAGTTTTTAAAACTATTGCTGAGCAATGCCGTCCGATTCGTTTAGGTCGTGGTTTAACCCCGTTTGAATTTGAATTGCCTTTTAAGCTCTCAAAACCCACGTTAGCGGTTGGCGCACATCTTAAAAATACCGTTGCCTTGGCTTGGGATAATCGTATTGTCATGTCGCCACATATTGGGGATTTAGCCACCCCCCGTAGCTTAGATGTATTTCAGCAAGCGATTGAAGATTTGCAACACTTGTATGGTATTGAAGCAAAACAAGTTATCTGTGATTCACATCCTGATTATGCGAGTAGTCGTTGGGCGCGTACAACAGGATTGCCCGTGCATACCGTCTTGCACCATCATGCTCATGCTTCTGCTTTGACGGGAGAGTTTTATGATAAAAAACATTGGCTTATTTTCGCTTGGGATGGGGTTGGGATTGGTGAGAATCAAGCGTTATGGGGTGGTGAAACCTTGTATGGTGAAGCGGGTCATTGGCAGCGTGTCGGTCATTTGCGTTCATTTCCGCTGGTTGGCGGTGATAAAGTGGTGCGTGAAATTTGGCGTAGCGCATTAGGCTTAGGGTTTGCGTTAGGATTGAATGATGCACAATTGTTTGAAATAGTTAAGCTTTTTATCAGTAAAACCGAACTCACCTTTTTACGCCAAGCATGGGAAAAAAATATCAATTGTTTACAAACCACCGCCGTTGGACGTTTATTTGATGCAGTGGTGGCTTTAATTGGCTTAATCGAATCCGCCAGTTTTGAAGGACAAGCAGGAATGTGGTTAGAAGCATTATGCGAAGACGATGAAGAATTTATCGTATTACCCGTGACTCACAATGCACGAGGTTTATGGGAAATGGATTGGTCGCCGTTGTTAAATTATTTATTAGATGGACAGATTTCTATTTCACGTAAAGCAACCTGTTTTCACAATAGTTTAGCGCATGGAATTTTATCACAAGTCAATCGAGTTGCTTCAGAACGTAGCATTAATCAAGTGGGTTTATGTGGCGGTGTATTTCAAAATCGTTATTTAACTGAAAAAGTAATCAGCTTGCTAACACAACAAAATATTGAAGTCTATTTTCCGCGCCATTTACCTTGCAATGATGCCAGTATTAGTTTTGGGCAAATTATAGAACAATACCAAAGTCCATGAATATTATGAACAAAATATCTAAATCATTCGCATTTCATGGTATAAAGCATTGTTATTTTATCGGGTTTTGTACACTCTGTAGAATCCAAGGATTTATTATAAATAAGCGATTGCTAAAATACTCTTTATCAAAAATATTTCTTTATGTTTAATATTAAAAAACCCATTTGCATGATGATAGCTTGTTATCTCTTTAAATTGTAATAATTTTATGTTTATCACTGAACTGCTATGAAACCATATTCATTGTGGGTTAAACTACGCAGCATTGTTAATTTAGCAATTATTTAAACTGTCATTTTTTCCAAACCCCTGTTAAATATACGTCAAGTGCACCTACAGCCCAAAGCTGTATCACACATAATCCTAGGCATAAGGGTTGCTTTATAATAGATATTCACAAAAGTGACCAAATATATAATAATAACACTCAATAGGTTTTGAATAACACCATGTCTACTACACTTAAAGTTTCGCCAGTTGAATTAACAAATACTGACCATTCTGTATTAAAAGTGGCTTTAAGTTTGGTCGTAAAAACCAAAATAGAAGTTGAAATATTACCTGCTCATGACCGTGGCGGCAATGTCCTGATCATTGATATAGATAGTCCTGAAGGAATGAAATTTTTTACGGAATTTAAACAATCAAAGCAAACGGCATTATTATTAATTTCAAGTGAAATAATAGAAGAATTGCATCATCATTTTTTACATAAGCCAATTCGAGTCCAAACCATAAAAGATATATTAATTGATATAAAAGAAGAATTTGATGCGCCACGGAATTTAAAATCCCCTAGCAGTTTACTTAATACAGAGCAAACACAATCTACAACGGCGGCGTTTCATCCTGATAAAAATTTATTCTTTACATTATTAAAAACCAAAAAAATGCAAAAAGTGGTACAAATTTACTGCCCGCCCCATTCTGCCTTATTTGTCAATGGAATAGACCAGCTGGTCGCGACTTCGGCAAAAAAAGAAACCCTGTGGAAAATAACCCATTTACTCAACACAGGCATTAATAATTTACAGCTAACGCCTGCCGATTTTACTGTTTTGGCAAAAGGTCAGCGCATTATTCCGCTTAAAACCATTTTGTGGACAACGGCTTTGTATCTTTCCCAAAGTCAAATTGCCGCACCTGATGTCACTATTGATACGCCTGTGCAATTAAAAATGTGGCCCAACTTTACACGGCTAGATTTTGAACCTGAACACATGCAGCTCACCACTTTATTGGCAACCAAAGCCTTGACATTAAAACAAGTTGCGCAACAAACTAAATTACCAGAATCGTTTGTCATTGGATTTTTTAATGCGGTATGGGTGTTGGATTTAGTCGTAATTAATCCCGTACAACAGACTGTGACAAATACGGTATCGAAGAACATTGTTAAATCAAGCTTATTGCAAAAGATAGCTAATAGATTGAAATTAAAGAATGCCTAATATTTTTTAGTTTTTTTATTATAAAATCTGAATCATCCCTTTCATTTTGTCCGTTAAATTAAACAAGACCACGTTAATTAATGCGCTTTGTTTGTTTCGTCGAAATGACTGTAAGGGGGATAACAGATGGCAGTTCCTGTACATAAAAATCCAAGTTCTGATTTGACAATTTTCGTAGACCCATCATGGTTAATTGCATCAGAAAAATATTTAATTAGTCATGCTTTAGAAACCGTTTTGGTAGAATTGGGTTCTGAACAAATTATCCAAAGAAAAGTTGATGAATTTGTCAGTGGTTTCAATGGAATATATCAGTTGACCGAACGTGATATAGATGGTTTCTGTACTCGCTTAGAGCAGACCACGCCCAAGCAACATACAACAAAGCTGCTGGAATTTATCAGCCTTCGCAACACCGTATCCACTTATGTCACTCAAAATTTTAACGAGATTGCAGACTGTTTGCACCGAAGTTTTGAGTTTAGACCCGATAAGTTGGATATGTCACTGCATCACGAAGTATTATGCTCAGGTATTGAATACGCTGTGAATAATATCAAAAGAAACAAATCGATTATCATGATTACAGGTTCGCCCGCTAAAACCGAGTGTCGACGTGTGATTGAAATGGCGGCTAAACGTAGAGTTAAAATCCATGTGTTATTTGCAACGGATGGAAAAGCGGCTCAAGGTGATATTGAATTCTATAAATACATGACCAGTGCTTTGAAGGGACAATTTTTTGAACTCAGAAGAAGCATTATTACTGAAATGAAGTTAGAGCACATTTTTCGCAGCATTATTGCACCCACGAATTTAGCAACAACATGGTCAAATAATCAAAAAAAACCAGATAGTCCTTACTCCTATTTGGCAAATTAATCAGTCTCCTTTTCCTTAAGGGTGTTGCACGTACTGAACGGCAGACGTGCAACTTTTTAAACTTAACTGTTCAA
>JAYQWJ020000595.1:0-3299 GCA_035829175.2 Candidatus Albibeggiatoa psychrophila | reverse complement strand
GTTGTTGGTGAAGTTGGCTACAGCAGGTTCTAGTACCTGATTGAATAATTGATTAAATTCTGTTGGCGTTATTTCTTTATCTGCATAAACTTCTTTGCCCCAGCGATAAAGGTCATTAACAAAATCTAAGGCAAAAGCTGCAATTTCAAGAATTGATTTTTCTGGTAATTCAATATTAGGGGTCGACATCCGTGTCTGTTTCCTTCTATTCCATTAGTCGGTTAAAGTAAGCTGTAATTTAAATGTGACGGCTTGTTGTCAATCACAATAATTTCAAACTCAATAATCTGTGGCGGTTCAACAAACACTTGGTCTGTTAATGAACGCTGGTCATCAGCACTTAATGTTATGTTTACTAAATCAATTAATTCTTGGGGAAATAATCAATATCAATGCCCATATCAATCTCCATATCAACTATCCAGTATTCTTGCTGGATAGTTGCATCGATCAAGTGATATTGCCTTCGATAATAATTATATTCATCTATAGCTGGCTTTGCTTCTAAAAATCTAGAGTTACCATCATAAACAAACCTTTCTAATTGCTGGCATTTATCGCTTAGTTCTTTGCGACGGGCGATAGCATGTCCCAATTTACAGTGATTCAGTTTGTGCTTTCTATACGCTGGTTCATATACGTTTTTGGTTTTAGTGTTATCGTGGATAAATTTTAGAAGTTTTCTGTATATACCCATAGGATTATATTTCCTGAATGTTTTTTAAATTCTTCATTGCGCAATTCAAGCTAATGCCCGCCACAAGGGATTGGTCATATCACTCATCAATTCCACCCGCATTTAGAATAATATTGGTTTTTCTTTAGTTTCTTTAGTTTTTTTAGATGTTTTTTTAGTTTCTTTATTTTTTTGGTGTCCTTAAAATAAGCAACTTTTACTTCGGGTCTTTCTAACGCTTTTTGCTTAAGTTCATTATGAGTCATATTTGCATCTCTAAAAAAAGTTATTCATCAATCCCGCCTATGCTCACTGTAATGCTGCGACAGAATGCGGCTTGATTGTATCCGACAGCAATTACTTCTTTTTCGTTAAAGACAGGACTAAGTAACTCAACACGTTGGATGCCTTCTATATGTAATGCTGCGTTTATTCCGCTTCTGGCAATATCTTGTCCTAACAACCGTTTTTGTTCTACTAATTAAGCAACCCGTGTTAAAGCTGTCTTGCGAACCACTTCCTTGTCTGGGCTATGACCATAAAACCATAACACTGCATTAATTTTATACTCGATAATGTCAGCAGGCTTTACAAACACCTGATCTGTTAATGGTCGATATTCATCTGCACTTAACGCGGCGTATACTGCATTAATCAAATCTTGTGGTGGCACACCGCTACCCGTTTTAGCCAATATCGTCAATGTCACTTGCGCTAACTTCGGGATAATCTGGGCAATTTGTATTTCCGTTGGTGTCTGCTCTGTAATTTCGTTTTTTAACGCGGACAACTGCGACGGGCTTAAACCTAAAGACTCAAGTTTGGCAAAAATATTGGCTCTAAAACCCGTAATTAACTCTAATAAATCACTGATAACTTTGCTTGGCGATGGGCTGAATATGTCCACGTCTTTAACTTCACTTGACACTGATGCTGCCAAATAAGCATAACTACCTTCAGCCCCAGCGGTCGAAATAGACTCTAATGACAACGGAACTCGATCTCTAAACCGTAAATCATCCTCATCCTCTAATCGAACAACACCAAAAACTGCGGCTAAATTATCTAAATCCGCTCCCATTGATGTTGCCAACATATTGGCTTTTACTGCGTCATTCACTAGTTGAATGAACGTTATCAGTTGATATTCAAATTGCTCAATCAGCTTATAAACAGGATCACTTTCAACAATTGCGCTATATTCTGGTGCTAAATTACGAAACTGTGCAATAGATTCTGCAATCCGTTGCGCACTATCCCAAACTGTGATGATATCGGGTGTTGGTAATTTATGTAAATCAATACCGTCAAAGCTACCCATTATGTAATCAGTGCCGCTGTTGTTACTACATTAGTCGCTGTAATTGGTACGATCACAGGGTCAGGTAAATCATTAATCATGCCAGCCCGTTCAAATTCTGAATTAATCGCTGTTTTTATCGCTTGAGTCAATTGCCGAATGGGAGTAATACTAAGTTGCTTCGTAAAATCCAATTCGCCCAAACGAGAAACTCGCGTGACCTGTATCGACTCTAATTCAATTCTTGGCTCATCACTTTTATCTAATGCGTCAGCAACCACGTAAGCCCATAATTTGATATTTCCTATTGACATGGGTCTATCAACTAACTGTTGATCTAAACCGTAATCACGGCGCAAGACTCTTTCACCTTTTCGAGTCGTGACAATGTCTTCAAGACTTTGCTGTAAATGTGCATCACCTTCAATCCATTTTCCTGTTTGGCGATCCATGCCTCTCATATCGAAAACAGCCAACTTGAAATCATGATTAGTATTGTAGTGCAAGCCTCAAAAAAAAACATGGGACGTTTCTACTTATGTTTTTTCATTTTTATTGATTTATAATTTACCCATGGCAAAGGTTAGTCCACAAATGGTTTGGGGCGGGATTGAATTTACTACCAATACCACCGCACTCAATAAAATTGCTCATAGCACAACTTATGAATGGGCGGCAGTTGGACGATTGGATCGCCCTCATGCCAGACAGTTTTTAGGAAAAGGCGAAGACAATATTACATTAACGGGTGAGTATTATCCCGCAGTAGGTGGAAATGCCAATGCTTTAGAGGCTGTCCGTTCAAAAGCAGATAAGGGTACGCCTGAGATTCTAATGGATGGATCGGGCAAGAATTGGGGAAAGTACGTTTGCACTGATGTGAAAGATGATAAGTCTGAATTAATGGATGATGCAAAACCTCAAAAAGTCAGTTTTACGGTAACACTGAAAAAATACTATCCAGACGGTGCAACGTCATGAGTGTTTGGCATACCACCCAACAAGATGACATGCTAGATCAGATTGTTAAAAATCATTATGGCGGCAATTGGCAAAAAGCGTTTGATTACGTGCTTCAACATTCTTGAAATCAAAATTTAGCCCGTACTATGGCTGAACAAGGTTATCGGTTTGAGACAGGGCAACAGGTTTATTTGCCCGACTTACCAGACACTTTATTGATTCAGACAAATCAAAGACAGATTAAAGTTTTTGAGGATTAGAGTCTATGAAAAAATGTCCATTTTGTGGAAAAGGTAATTTAACTCGTAAAACAATTATTGAAACATATCCTTATAAAAATGATGAAATTAAAATTAAAGT
>JAYQWJ020000594.1:0-21121 GCA_035829175.2 Candidatus Albibeggiatoa psychrophila | reverse complement strand
TTAAATATAGGCTAAATATTCAAATTTCCTATTTTCAACCCTAGAACTGTGGCATAGGTGTGGCATAATAACGTTCAAATTGATATTGAAAAAGGACGTATCATCATGTTAGAGCAGGAATTAGTAAAAATAGGCGGTACAAAGCTGTTAGGCGGCACATTGCTTTCCATTGGCGGGATTTCTGCTTTAGCCATTGGCGGGATTATCGTGTGGAAAATGTGGAATCGGGGCGCAACAGCAAAATCACTCAAAGCTAAAACGACACCACAAACAGAACAAGTTACAGGTGATGAATCCGCTCAGACATTGCAAGCAGAATTACAAGCCGAAATTAATGCGCTAAATGCACAAAAGCAAAAATTAGCCAATGAAGTCGGTGCACTTAAAACCCAAAACTCAACGCCTCAATCATCCATTATCCCGCCTATCCTTGAAAAACATAATGATGATAGATTTCCTAAAACCAATTTAAAATTAGGACTATTGCAACAGCTCATCCATGAAAACCTTGATTTAAGAAATGCGACAACTTAAGTTTATCATCTTAATTAAGATTAAATGTTGATTTGCCATATTAAAATAAACTTGGTATCAATGGCAATGATGTTATTATCTAATATATAGTCATTTTATTCTAAAGTGTAAAAGGACTGCCAGTCCTAACACATAAACCGAAATTGACTATAATACATAAACTTAGTTTATTAAACCTATTATGCAAAACACAATTAAGTGATTATACTAGCCTTGTATTTAAGGTTTGAATGTTCTATTTTCAGTTTAGTGATAAAAATTAAAGATATTAAACTTACTAATATTTTCTGTTTTTATATTTAGTCACAAATGATTTGTAAGTCAGTTATCTTCATAACTTTTAGATTAAAAATAAATAAATCAAAATATTTGTAGGGTTTTTGAACTTACTTTTGAGCACTAATATTTGAATCTTAAATAACTCACTTCCAACCAAAATACCATAACTAAAAAAAGGTTTTATTATGCTAAAAAAAACAGGTTCAATACTGACAGCTTGCATCGCTGGCTTTATTGCTACAAGTTCAGTATCTGCTGAGGTTATTTCCATTCCACTTAATGCTGAAAATGAAGACAAGTGGGAATTTGCTGATGCAATATATACTTTTGAAAACTATCTTGGTCAAGATGCTATCATCTTAGAAGAAGGTTTGGTTTTAGTTAAAGGTTCTGATAGTTTTGTTAATGGTACTGTTGAATTTGACATTATTTTTGACCGAGCTTATGATCCTGCTATTGAAAAAGCGTTTGGTGGTGTTGCCTTCCGTGCTCATAGCCAAACTGAATTCCAAGTTATTCGCAGCCGTGATAATAAATTTAGTACGACTTATGGCTTACATTATTTCCCTACTTATGATGGTCAAGATGCGATTCAATTATATTATGGACCAGGCCATAACCCTACAGTGATGGATGCACCTTATGACCAATGGGTTCATGTCAAATTAGTGGTTGCTGATGATCAAGGTGAAATATTCGTTGAAGACATGACGACTCCAGCATTATTTATCAATAATATTCGTGGTGATAGAAAAGCAGGTAAAGTTGGTCTTTATGGCAATCATGGTTTGCCTATTAAATTGGCAGCAGTGCGTCTTTCTAACTTCCAATATGAAATTGCAGATGCGCCTCCCGTTTTAGTGGGTACACCTGAAGAAGTACCTTATGCAAATGACCCTAACTTAGTAAAAAGTTGGTTAATTTCTAGCCCTTTTGCTGCACCAGATGCGGTAACGCCTCAATTAGCAGAAATCGCTCGTGAGGGTGTTGAGTGGGGCGTATTAAACTCTGACTATGTTGGTATTGCTAATATTTCTAAAGTGGCTCATTGGTCTCCTACTACAAATGCAGTTTTTGCACGTATCAATATTAATTCTGATTACGAACAAGTTAAAAAATTCTCTTTGGGCTTCAGTGATACTGCAAGTGTCTATCTTAATGGTAAACTTTTGATTGACATGGATGATGAATTCCTAAAACGTGATTATAGTTTCTTAGGTACTATAGGCTTTTTTGATGATCTGTACTTACCATTGCGAAAAGGTGGCAATGAACTTTGGATTTTAGTAACTGAAGTTACTGCAGGTTGGGGTCTTAAAGCTAAATTTGATGATTTAGAAGGCATTAAAGTTGATACATCAACAGCACCCGCGGTTAGCTTTGATGGTTCTGGTAATGAGTGTGCTGCAACTTATTCTCCTGTGACAGGTAAATTAAACATTCCTTGTATTGAACTTGCAAATGATCCTAACTTATATGAAGGGAGCTTAACGCAAGATGGCTTTGGCTTCACAGTTGATGATGATAGCATTAGACCTCGCTAGGATTCACCGCAAGTAGCAATAGAAATCCATAATGTAGCTTAGACTCAATAAAAATAAATATCTGCGTTTTTAATCAATTTATGCTACATTTTTCAAGATTTCTGAAGTTATAATATTGTTGTATCTAATTAAGATCTGATAGGTGATTAAAACTTATCAGGTCTTTTATTTAGATGGCGCAATAATATTAGCCCAGATAAGCTGATTTTTCTTGTAGATTTCCGCAACCAAACAGAGAATAGATTTCATGAATAAGCAACAGGCGGCTCTTTTAGTGCTACTCAGTGCTGGTAGTCTTAGTGTTTCAGCAGCGCAACAAGGGGTTTATTTATCCGCAGATGTGGGTGGACAGATTTCTAGTTCCACATTAAATCAAAAAGGGACTAATGGACCTAATACACCTGACTATGATATTGAAAATAGTGTTGTTTATGGTTTAGGTGTTGGTTTTGATACGGGTAATAACGTGCGCATTGAAGGTGAATTGCGTTTCCGTAGTTTAGACACAGAGGATAGCTACCGTAATGGTTTAGGTTCGCGTGAAACCCAAAGTTTTAGTGTTAATGGTCAGATCGATGCCTTAACTTTTATGGGTAATGTATTATATGATTTTGATTTGCCAGATAGTCCAATACAGCCTTATGTTAAAGCAGGCCTTGGTTTTGCTAAAATAAGCACTGAAGCCACTTTAGATATTCAACCTACATTTTCACAATTCGGCATTGGTCTTTGGCAGTATCCTGATGATGACACCACTAACTTTGCTTGGTCATTAGGTTTTGGTGCACGCTATGCGTTCCAAGATAATTTGTATTTAGACCTTGAATATCAGTATGTTGATATGGGTGAAGCGGCGACTCAAGTTGATGTTAATGGTGATCATGTAGAAGCTGACTTACAATCACATGAAATTATTTTAGGTTTAAACTATCGTTTTTAAACTCATTTGTTGTTAACAACGATGGGGGTAATAACAGCAACTTTAAATCTACACTAATCTTTACTATTATTAATTAATGTTAAACAATGGTTCGGACACTTTTTTAAATCATATAATAAAATCAACAACTTACGAAAGAATGCTTGTATTTGTAACTTATTGAAATATTTAATAATTCCTAAAAACTGTCCGAAGTATTGATAAACATAGTGCTGCTTTATCTTAAAATAGTCACTTGCAAAACCAGTTTTGCACTCCTGCACCATTACTAATAACACCAATAGTATGTCATATTGATTTAAGAAACCTTGTACTTTATAGACATTCAAAATCTGCTCACACTCACTGCCAAATTAGGATATTGCTATGCCAAATACTTTTTATGCTGGAATTGATCTCGGTACTAGCCGTTCTTGTATCGCAACCTCGACTGGGCAACATGTAACGACACGCACCTGTGTTGGCTATGCTAAAGATGTCATTGCGCAAAAGCGTTTTGGTAAAGACTATTTATTAGGCGATGCGGCATTGGATAATCGCTTAGCCTTAGATATGGTATGGCCGTTGGCTGATGGTGTGATTTGTGAAGATGCCCGCGCTTTAGAATCCACCGTTTTAATTCTGAAACATCTGATTACTGAAGCATTGCCAGAAATGCAAGCAGGTGATGAAATTTATGTTGCGATTGGTGTACCCGCCCAAGCCAGTATTACCAACAAAAAAGCCATTATTGATATTACCAAAGATTTTATTAACAAGATTTTGATTGTCAGTGAAGCCTTTAGTGTTGCGTATGCCGTTGATCGTTTTGATGAATGTCTGATTGTTGATATTGGTGCGGGCACAACGGATTTATGTCGGATGCACGGCGCAATTCCTGATCCTGATGATCAAACAACCTTAAAAATTGCAGGTAATTATTTAGATCAACAGATTACCCAAGCCATTTTGCAACAATATCCTGATGTGCAATTAACCCCACAAATTGTTAGACGCATCAAAGAAAAACACGGTTATGTCACCAAAACATCCGACCCGATTAAAGTGAAATTGGCTAAAAAAGGTATTCCAGCTGAATATGATATTACCGCGATTATGCGTGAATGTTGCTTAAAATTAACTGACCCTATTAGCGAGGCAATTCAAGAACTTGTGGGCACATTCGACCCCGATTTCCAAGAGCGTTTGCGTAATAATATAGTGATTGCAGGTGGGGGTTCACGGTTGCGTGGGATTGATATTGCGATTGAAAATAGCTTAAAAGCGTATGGTGGCGGTGATGCGATTTGCGTACAAGATGCGGAATATTGCGGTAGTATCGGCGCGTTGAAAATGAGTACCGACATGCCTAGCGAGTATTGGGAACAACTCTAACATTAAAAAGACGGATAGCCCTATTTTTTTAGGATTATCCGTCTTATTCACACAAAAGAATGTTTAAAAATTAGTCTTCTTCTGCAATCACTTGTACTTTCAAGTTCGTATCGACATCAGCGTGTAAATGAATATTAACACTGTAATCACCCGTGTGACGGATTGGACCATGAGGCATTCTCACTTCATGTTTTGCCAATTCAATATCCGCATCACTTACCGCTTGAGCAATATCAATCGCACTGACTGAACCGTACAATTTGCCTTCCATACCGACTTTACCAGTAATGATAACCGTCAATTCTTGCAATTTGCTCGCACGCGTTTGTGCTTTAGCCAAAGAATTTTGTTGTGCTTTTTCTAATTCGGCACGACGTGCTTCAAAGTTAGCTAAATTCTTTTCAGTAGCAGAAACGGCTTTTTTATGAGGGATTAAGTAGTTACGACCATAACCAGGTTTAACATTAACTTTGTCGCCCAAATCGCCCAAGTGACGGATTTTTTCTAATAAAATAACTTCCACTTTACAACCTCGCTATTACTCGTGGGCATCAGAATAAGGTAATAAGGCTAAATAACGTGCTCGTTTGATAGCACGCGCCAATTGACGCTGATATTTCGCGCTAGTACCTGTAATGCGGCTAGGTACAATTTTACCTGTTTCAGTAACGTAGCTGCGCAAAGTGTTGATATCTTTATAATCAATCTCTTCAACACCTTCGGCTGTAAAACGACAATATTTTTTACGACGGAAAAAGCGTGACATAAGTATTCCTTTCTTGATGCTTAAGCAGCT
The DNA here is from genome assembly GCA_035829175.2 of Candidatus Albibeggiatoa psychrophila. Classification (GTDB taxonomy): domain Bacteria; phylum Pseudomonadota; class Gammaproteobacteria; order Beggiatoales; family Beggiatoaceae; genus Albibeggiatoa; species Albibeggiatoa psychrophila. The sequence continues at coordinate 15,654 of JAYQWJ020000594.1, read as the reverse complement.
GGTGGTTGATCTTCGGCTTCTGTTTCGTCTTCAGCAGGTAAAATATCAGACTCTTCAAAGTCGTCAATTTCATCTGTTTCGACTTCAAGTTCTTCGCCTGAATTATCTGTGTCGCTTGAATCATCTGAGGCAGCAGGCGCAGCTTCTTTCTCATCTTTCTTCGCTAAAATTGAAGGTTCTGAATCTGCTGTTTTGCGATTAATAACAAGATTACGAATAATGGCATCATTGAAGCGGAAAATACTGTTTAATTCATCAATAACTTCAACGTCACACTCTACGTTCATTAAGATGTAATGCGCTTTATGCACTTTATTGATAGGGTAAGCTAATTGACGGCGACCCCAATCTTCTAAACGGTGTACGCTACCGCCTTTAGCTTCAACAACCGAACGGTAACGCTCAATCATTGCAGGTACTTGTTCACTTTGGTCTGGATGAACTAAAAATACGATCTCGTAATGTTTCATAAAGCTCCCTATGGCTTAGTAGCTTGACATGTTGACTCGCTGCATGAACTTGTCTTGGTATTTTTTATACGCATCAAGCAAGGAGGTAAGAAAAACAGATCATTTTATCATCATTTAACTTTTTTACAAGCATCGGTCATTTTCAATTAGGCTAATCGGATTCAAGATAATCGCATTAAAATTTAATTCCTTAAAAATCAATCAACTAAAAAAGCAGAAAAGGTATTTTTTGCATGACTATAAAACACTATATTCTTAACTTGTTGACTCCATAATAAATTAAAAATCATCCTATATTTTAATGCGATTTCCCTAGTTACGAAATAACTTTGTATCTAACTCATAATGGAATACTATAATGCGTCACACCCATCAAGCTTATTTTAATTAGCTGCCAGCCACTGATATATGTATAGCCAAGTCATAACTTTTCTAAAAAAACGCTTAAACTTTATTGTTGGATTCATTTTGTTTGGCGCATTGTTCATTTCTCTGCATCTCACATCAGAAGCATTACGCAGCTCAGCACAATTTGAAAATTTATATACTTGGCTTTTGATAATCAATGGCTTAGCTCTTATTGCATTGCTTGCACTGATTATTCTTAATTTACGCCAACTGTTTACTGCAGTCATTAAGCGTCGTGCTGGCTCAAGGCTGACATTCCGATTATTAGGATTACTGATTGCCCTTTCCAGCGTACCTGTCACCGTTGTGTATTACTTTTCACTCGATTTTTTGAATCAACGTTTAGATAGCTGGTTTGATGTTAATATTGAAAATGCCATGTACAACGCACTAGAGTTGACCCAAGCGGCATTGGATGACCGAGTCAAAATTGCATTACGTCACTCACAAACTGCGGCGGCTGAATTGACCATGACTCCAAAAAATCTTTATATCATGAAAATAAATGCGTTACGGGAAAAGCTGGGCGCGTATGAAATGAGTTTGCTTGCCATCAATGGACAGGTTGTTGTGTTTAGTGGTGTCGAAACCGAACAATTATTACCGTCACATCCACCCACAGAAAACACCTTGCTTCAACTCAAATTAACCAATATTTATAGCAGTTTAGAACCGATTGGCAACCAAGGTTTATATATTCGTGTGTTGCTAAAACTTAAACTGGACGGTTATTTACGTCTATTACATATTTTATATCCCGTTCCTGAAAATATGAATGTTTTGGCTTCCAAAGTTGAAATGTCTTATGAAGGCTATAAAGAACACTCTTATTTGCATCAACCGTTAGAAATGAGCTTCACCTTAGTATTATCTTTGGTTTTGATGCTAAGTTTTCTGGGCACAGTATGGGTTGCATTTTTTGCTGTACGACGTTTTGTTGCGCCATTGAGTCATCTGGTTGAAGGCACAAAAGCGGTTGCCGCAGGTGATTATCGTACCCAACTACCCGTGACCCGCTTGGATGAATTGGGATTTTTAGTTGAATCGTTTAACGACATGACCCGCAAAATTTCTCAAGCCCAAAGTGCCGCTACACAAAGTCAACTGCTTGCCGATAGCCAGCGTAATTATTTACAAACTATTTTAAGTCGCTTGTCATCAGGGGTGATTTCACTTGACCACAAACAACATTTACGCACCGCCAATACCGCCGCCGAACAAATTTTAGAAACCGATTTAGGCGATTTTATTGGACAGAGTTTGGCAGACCTGCAACAAGAGCATTCCACAATGCAAGTCTTATGTGAAGCGATGCAACCTTATATTGAAAAAAATTCACAAGAATGGAGTGCTGAAATTAGCTTTTTTGGTAATAACGGGCGCAAAGTCTTGATGTGTCGTGGTGCGCAATTACAAGTGATGACCCGTGGCACGCAAAATACGGGTTATGTGATTGTCTTTGATGATATTACAACCTTGATTCAAGCCCAACGTAATGAAGCATGGAGTGAAGTTGCTCGCCGTTTAGCCCATGAAATTAAGAATCCTCTTACACCGATTAAATTGTCCGCAGAACGATTACAGCATAAATATTTAAAAAAATTGCCAGCATCTGAAACAGACACCTTGTTGCGTATGACAAATACCATTATTAATCAAGTTGATGCAATGAAAGATATGGTGAATGAATTTTCTGATTATGCGCGTACACCAACCATGAAATTGCAACGTTTGGATATTAATGAATTAGTCAAAGAAGTGTTAGATTTATATCCTAATACCCGAGTTGAATGGGATTTAACTGAGCCATTGCCGCAGATTGAAGTTGATAAAGGGCGTTTACGTCAAGTTTTACACAATGTGATTAAAAATGCCTTGGAAGCCAGCACAGAAGATAATCCGATTAGTATTAGCTCTGAATATATCGCAGAAGATGCAACAGAATGCGTTGAATTGGCGATTCAGGATCATGGCATGGGCATTCCGACAGAATTATTAGACCGCATTTTTGAACCTTATGTGACGACAAAAACCAAAGGCACAGGTTTGGGTTTGGCCATTGTTAAGAAAATTATTGAAGAGCATCAAGGTATGGTATGGATTGAAAATAAAGGTGGGGTTTGTGTCACTATTCGTTTGCCTGTGCCCAGTTCTTCAACATTAAGCTATTAAAGTCATCGCAATGTAAAACCTATTTAAGCAAATGACCTTAAGTCAAAAATAATATGATATATTCAACAACAATTTAAAATCGAACATAAAAAATGACTACCAGTAATCAAAAATCACATATTTTAGTTGTAGATGATGAGCCTGATATTCGGGGCTTGTTGAAAGAAATTCTTGAAGATGAAGGCTATCAAATTACCGTAGCTGAAAATGGCAAAATGGCGCGTGATTTACGGCGCGATGTGATGCCTGACATGATTTTACTCGATATTTGGATGCCTGATATTGATGGCATTAGTTTGCTTAAAGAATGGCAAGAAACCAATTTTACAGGCAGTCCCGTGATTATGATTTCAGGACATGGTACGGTTGAAACCGCTGTTGAGGCGACTCGCTTAGGTGCTTATGATTTTATCGAGAAGCCACTGTCTATTTCTAAATTGCTGATTACCGTTGAACGCGCCTTAGAAATGGCAACCTTGCAAAAAGAAAATTATGGCTTGCGCAAACATGTACAAATGGTCTCTGAGCCAATTGGTCATAGCGACACCATGAAGCAGCTACGTGAACAAGTGAAGAAAATCAATCAACATGTGACTTCAGTTTTAATTACAGGTGAATCGGGCACAGGTCGTACATTGTTCGCGCGGTATATTCATCACACCAGTCAACGCGCTCATGGTCCATTTGTGAATGTTCGCATGGCAGGTATTAGCCCAGAAAATCAAGCTTTAGAATTATTTGGCAGCCAAGGTACAAATTCAATTTCACGTTTGGAACAAGCCGATGGCGGTACTTTATTCATCAAAGATATTGCCGATATGAGTGAAGACGTACAAGCACGATTGCTTAGCAGTTTGGAAAATCAATCTTTTTTGCGCAATGGAGGCTCTGAGCCTGTGCCGTTCAATGTACGAGTGGTTGCGGCAACGGCGTATGATATAGAACAAATGATTAATTCAGGTCGCTTGCGCGAAGATTTGTATTATCACTTGAATGTGGTGTCTTTGCATTTACAACCATTGCGTGACCATTGCGAAGATGTGCCTGAATTACTTGATTTTTATGTTAATTTATTTGCGACTCAAGAAGGTTTGCCTTATCGCCGTTTTAGTGTTGCCGCACAAAATCGTCTGCGCAATTACCCATGGCCGGGCAATATTCGTGAATTAAAAAACCTGATTCAACGCCTACTTATTTTAGGTGAAGATCACAATATTGACGTAGAAGAAATTGAGCCTACTTTGAATACCCAGCATCGTCCTGTCAATGTCAGCGGTGTGTCTATTTATGATTTGCCATTGCGTGAGGCGAGAGAGCAGTTTGAACGTGATTATTTAGAGCATCAATTGCAAGAATTTGGCGGCAATGTAAGCAAAGTGGCTTCACGGGTGGGTTTGGAAAGAACTCATTTATATCGCAAATTACGCGCTTTAGATATTGACCCGAAACAGACTAAAAAATAGAACGCGATAATGAAACGTTTAAATGCTGTGAGATATTGTTTGATTTTTATAGTTTTTATAGATTTTTCATCTAAGCCGTTAGGACTGTGAATCCTGAGTAATTGAGTTAGGAATAAACCATGCGTTTAGTAACTGTTGCTGCAACCCAAATGCGCTGTTCAAATAATCATTCGGAAAATCTTGACCGTGCTGAACATTTAATTCGAGAAGCCGCTCGACAAGGTTGCCAAATTATTTTGATTCAAGAACTGTTTGCAACGCCTTATTTCTGTAAAGATCAAGATGTTAAATATTTTGACTGGGCTTACAGTGTTGAGCAACATCCTTTTTTAAACCGTTTTAGCCAATTAGCTAGAGAGCTTAAACTGGTCTTGCCCATCAGTTTTTTTGAACGCGCCAATAATGCTTATTTCAATTCTGTGATGATGATTGATGCCGATGGTCAGCAATTGGGGATTTACCGTAAAACGCATATTCCTGACGGCTTAGGCTATCAAGAAAAATTCTATTTCTGTCAAGGTGATACGGGTTTTAAAGTGTGGCAAACTGCGTATGGAAAAATTGGCGTGGGCATTTGTTGGGATCAATGGTTTCCTGAGTCTGCACGCGCAATGGCAATTCAAGGCGCAGAAATTTTATTTTATCCCGCTGCAATTGGTTCAGAACCGCATAATAAAATAGATTCAACAGGACACTGGCAACGTGCAATGCAAGGTCATGCGGCTGCTAATATTATGCCCTTGGTTTGCTCAAATAGAATGGGTAAAGAAGTTGGCGAAAGTTGCGAATTGACGTTTTATGGTTCGTCTTTTATTTGTAATGAAACGGGTGAAATTGTGATGCAAGCCAACCGAAAAGATGAGACGATATTGAGGGCAGAATTTGATTTAGATGCGATTCAGCTTATGCGTAATGAATGGGCTGTGTTTCGTGACCGTTGCCCAGAGAGTTATAAGCCATTGTTAAAAATGTATTAAATAGAAATGCTTTGCTAAATATTATTGACCTTGGTTTGATACAGAGATTTTTCAATATCAAAGAGATTATAAACTTTAATTATCATCTTGCATTATTGCCTTACACTCTTTTACAATGTTTGTAACCTATGTTAAATATTGACTGTTAAACTTATGACTGAATATGTATTAATTTTTATTAGCACCGTGCTGGTCAACAACTTTGTGCTGGTCAAATTCTTAGGCTTATGCCCATTCATGAGTGTATCGGGCAAGCTAGAAACCGCAACAGGCATGGGTTTAGCAACCACCTTCGTATTGACACTTTCCTCCATCAGCAGTTATTTAGTCAATCAATATTTACTTGTTCCACTCGAATTAGAATTTTTGCGCACGATTGCATTTATCTTAATTATTGCAGGTGTGGTGCAATTCACTGAAATGGTGATCCATAAAACCAGCCCTATTTTGTATCAAATGCTAGGGATATTTTTACCTTTGATTACAACCAATTGTGCAGTGCTCGGTGTTGCATTATTAAACGTTCAGCAAGAAAATGGCTTTATCGCATCAGCAGTATATGGATTCGGCGCGGCTGTAGGATTTTCATTGGTATTGGTGTTGTTTGCAGCGATTCGGGAACGGGTTGTGGCAGCAGATGTGCCCGATGTATTCCAAGGTGCTCCGATTGCGTTAATCACCGCAGGCATTATGGCGTTAGCGTTTATGGGATTTGCAGGTTTAGTGAAGTAGTCTTTTGAGTCAAGATTCTCAAGATTTAAAAATAAGCAGGATAAAGGAGTGCAAAACTTGCTTTGCTCGAGCAGAATAAATTCCGTACTCTGGCTATTATAACCAATTTCCCATTAAAATAAATGGTGCCCAATAGTAAGGCTTTGCATAATAGTAAGGGTAATCAGAAGGATTTTCTTGATTAAATTGACCTGCTTGAATAAATGCCTGTTGCACCTGCTGCATCGCTTGGGCTTTATTAATATTTTCCTGTACATAGAGCTGATAAAAATGCTGCATAAATTGCCCTGTACTTTCATCATTTACAGGCCATAATGTTGCAATAACGCCTTTTGCACCTTGATTTTGCGCCAACGCCCCAAAACCCTCTATTTCTCTTCCATTTGCCAAATTACCAACCGCAGTGTCACAAGCCGATAGAGTTAACAAATCCAAATTATCAAAACGATATTTCTGGCGTATTTTATCTAAGGTTAATTTTTCACCATTACCCAACAATAAATAAGAATCTTTTTGCGTTCCGGGGGTAAAAACAAAATGACTGGCAATGTGCATTAAGGGATATTCTTTGGTTAATACCGATTGCAGATTTTTCTCTGAAAAGGCTTTATTTAAAAATAATTGACCTTTGATAATACCTGTATCATCTTTCTTGTCTTCTCGGATAATATTATCTAATTCTGTAATGACGGTTGGCAATGGATTAAAGTCTAACACCGCATCACTCAAACCTAAACCTGCAATTTTCCAGTTTTTAATCGGCTTAACTTGTAATTTTGTGCGCGAAGCTTCGTTATAAGAAACTAAAGCATATTTTTCCACTAAATACTGTTTTCCATCATATAAAGCCGCAACTGATACATAATTTAAAGTCGCATCTAACGACAACATCAATATTTTAGCATTCACTTTTTCTAAATCTTGCTCTACGGGTTTGATAATATATTGATATAATTCATGAGCTTCAATTAATGGGGTTTTGAGTGGGTCTTGTAATAATTTATGGAAATCTAATATTTTGCGATTTAAATCCATCTTACCAATATCAGCTTCCCGTGCAATTTGATTATCATCTGTCGTCAATATAATCCGCAGCTTTTCATCCGTCATCAAATAATGCAACAACACTGCGCCTTGACCCAAATGGCTTAAGGTTGCTTGTAATTTTTGCAGCTTTTCTAAATTGTCAGCTCCTACATCGGTCACATCTACTTTATCGCTTTCAGTGCGTACTTCAGATAAATATTGTTGAAAGTCTTTTTCTGCTTCCACTAATTCATCTTTAAGAGATTGATATTCAAGTTTTTCTTTCTTAGTAGATTGCTGTTTTTGTTCTAAAGCTTGCAATTTTTGCCGAATATCTAAAAACACCTGCTGTATTTCAAGATATTGTTGCGCCCATTGTTTTTCTGCTGGATTGTATAAAGCTTGGGTTGTACGAATATCTGCTGCTGCCGAACTGTCACGCTCAACAAAATCAAAATATTGTTCTTCTTTAAACATGGTGAGGACTTGTTGCGCTTCAACCAAACGACTTTGTCTCATTAGCAAATCAGCAAGCTTGGCATAAACATCTGATTTATCTTTAATAAATGATTCACGCAATGAGTCATCCATGGTACTAATTGAAATCCGCAAATTTTGTAGCGTATTTACCGCTTGTTTGCGCCAGAAAATCGCTGCTGTAATATAATTTTGACGCTCTAATAAATCACTTAAATTACTTTGTACCAACCATAGCAATTCTAACTGTTGGTTATACATGGCAATTTGCAAAGCACGTAAATACATCGCTTCGGCTTGTTTATAATTTTTAGAACGTTCATATAGCACCGCTAAATTATTCAAACTATTGGCAACTCTTGGATGTTCAACGCCTAAACTCTGCTCCCGAATCATCAGTGCATGTTCTTGAAATTCTGTTGCTTTTTTATCAAAACCTTGTTGACGATAAAGTGCTGAAAGATTGTTCAAGGTGGTCGCTACAATAGGATGGTTTGCGCCATAATGTTGTTCCAAAATCGCCAATGCTTGAGCATATAGTATTTCGGCAGGTTCTAATTTTTGCTGATATTGATACATTAACGCCATAGCATTCAAGGTATTAGCAACACGATAATGATTTTCTCCATAATGTTCTTTTCGTATTGAAAGTGCTTTATTATAGAGTTGCTCAGCCTGCTCATAACTGCCTAAATAAGTATAAAGTAAGGCTAGATTATTTTGGCTGGTGGCAATAGCAGGATCATTTTCAGGTAGGTATTTTTCACGAATTTCTAATGCTTGCGAAAATAATGGCTCAGCTTTAGCATATTCTGCTTTATTGTTATACAACAAGCCTAAATTATTTAAACTAGTTGTACTTTCTAAACTATTGTCACCAAATACTTTTTTCTTTATTTCAAGAGCTTGTGTCAGCAAGGGTTCGGCTTGAGCAAATAATTCTTGTGCATTATAGACTTGAGCAAGTTCATTTAAGCTATAGGCAATGTATTCATGGGCATCACCATAAAGCTTTTTTCGTTCAGCAAGTGCTTGTTTTAGAATGTTTTCAGCATCAGCATAATTGCCTTGTGACAGATAAAGATTGCCTAAGTTATTAAGAGAGACAGCAAGGATTTCTCCATTACAAAGTTTGATATTTTCTTTATAAAGTTCAATAGCTTGTGCTGAATTTAATTGAGATGCTTCGGCATTGCGTTGCTCACAGTCATCAACTGCATAACAGGCAATAGCAAACAGCCATAAAATAATAAAAAATGGATAGCGAATCATGGTTGGTCTAGCTACCTTAAAAGAATGAGTTGTTTTACCCCAAACACACTGTGAATGGCAAGGATAATGCGTTTAAAGCAGAATAGCAACAAAGTGAGTCATAATTCAATGGTTTTGCTAAACACTTAGATGATTAACATGATTATACTGACTATATTTATTGATTTTAGGAAAAGCGATATAAAAGCTAATTAATTGATTTTAAAAAAGATAATTCTCATATCAAGTACAACTTATCCTATTATTAGACACGAGAAATAGTCTTTAATGTCATAGATGATATTGTTTCTAGTTTGATATTATTAAATTTGATTGTACATTAAAAGACAAAATCACTCTATCAATAGATACGTGAATTAAGATAATGAATTTGTTGCTTAACCATGCTTAAAACCATTATTTCATGCGATCATGCCATAATTTTAAATACAAGGAAATGTCGTAGCAATCGCTTATTTAAAAGCATTTAATCATTTAAAAATAGCAAGTTAAGTATTAAAAACGGCGAATCAAATAAAGCTTGATAGATTAAGCATTGATGCGACTATTTAAATCCTATATTCTGAGAGTTGTTCATTTAATATAAATACTTTTTTACAAAAATCACCTTTAAATAAAACTCAGCACATAAGCGGATACTTTCATGTTTTTAGTCATAGATACCGAAGGCAAAGATATTCTGACCGAAATTGCCATTATTGATATACAAGGCATTGTTATTTATGAAGCTTATGATAAAGAACATCCTAATAATGCTGACATGCGGTTGAATCTAAAAACCTTAGCAGAAATTACTGACGATATTCAAGTGATTATGGCTGGAAACAGCATTGTTTGTCATTATGCGGAACATGATGCAGGCATTTTAAGAAATAGCTTTAAAAAAGTAGGAAAAGTATTTGAAAATTTAACTTTTTTATGTACTTATGAATTATCAAAAATACATTTTATAAAACAGAGTAGTTATTCGCTCGATTTTTTATGTAAGCATTTTAATTTGAAAGTAGAGGGCAAACGTTTTAATAGTGAGGCAGCCCATCGTGCAAAATATGATGCCTTATTTACCTATCAATTATATCGATATATTCTGCAAACTGAATTAAAACAACAACTACACTCACATTCAAATCCATTTGGGCATAGTCGTGTAGACACCCCTTTTCAAGAGCATCCCGATTTAACTGAAATCTGTCATAATCAATTTGTCACTTTGACTGCCACTTTAGATGAAATCAAGCAAGACCAAAATCATCAAAGTAAAGGCGTTGTGGTTATTGGTGAAGCTGGCACGGGAAAAACTCACCTAATGATGCGTTTGGCAAAAGCACGACTCTCTTCTAACCGCTTGTTATTTATACGTCAACCCAATCATCCCGATGCTATTTTGTATCATATTTACAGCCGAATTTTAGAATCATTTGTTGAAAAAGTGCCTAATAGTTCTTACTCGCAAATTGAATATTTATTAGCTAAAAGTTTCTCGAAAATTCAAATTGATGCGATCAAAAATACGCAAAAAATAACCCAAAAAGGGGAAAATTTATTAAAAATACTATCTGAAGACCCTTTAAACATTTACAGTCTGGGCAAGGAAAATACAGAGGTAAAACGCAGAAATTGGCAGCATATTGAAAAAATGACCCTGAAGTGGTGGGAAACTAATTTTGGCTTTGAAGGTTATGCAGGAATCATTATTCGTGGATTGGTTAAATTCTGTAGTTATTCAGAAGCTTATAAACGTGATTTGGTCAGGCGTTGGCTTGCAGGTAATGAGCTAGATGAAACTGAATTAGAAAAAATTGGCTTGCGCAACTGGGGCGATAATATGAGCTTAGAAGCCTTTTCCCTAGAAGCCATCACCGTATTTAGTAAATTGTCGTTATTAGACGAGCCATTGATTATTATTTTTGATCAATTGGAAGGGCTTAAATTTCACGAAAATATTTTGTTTCAATTTGGTGAAGCGGTAAAAGAGTTATTTACCCATGTTCCGAATAGTTTGATGATTTTCAACCTATTTCCAGACCGTTGGCAACATTTTAAAAGCTTTTTTGATGATTCTGTAATTCATCGCATGGCGCAATATCAATTGGTCTTGGATAAACCAAATCCACAACAATTAAAACAGATTCTCAACTTGAAAATGCACAGTCTTAATATCGAAATTGAACAACTCTTTTTGCCTGATGAATTGAATAATATTTTACAACAACATTCTGTCCGAGCGGTGCTTAATCGTGCTTCTGAATATTATCGGTTTAAGATTGAAGATATTCCATTGCCACAAAGTGAGCTTAGTTTTGAGCAAGAAATGCGGGTTGAAGTCCAAGCGTTAAAACGAGAAATGGCGATGCTGAAAAAGCAGTTTATGGGACAAACGCCAATTGAGTTAAATGCTAATCAAATTACTGAAAATAAAGTAATATATCAGAGTGACAATGACCTTGTTACAGGGCTGTCATCATCAAATCCTATTGAGCAATATATTCAGCAATATCAAACTATTTTAGAACAAGATTATGATACAAAACGGGTTATTATCAGCGATAGTGATGATATTGGTAAATTATTGGTCATTTTAGAAGCTTTTAAGCCTGTTATTTCACTTGAAATCGACCAGTTACGTTTAGGAAAACGAAAGTTACCAGAACACATTTCCGTACAAACATCTCAACAGCAATTTGTCGTCGCATTCTTGCATGTTGGTTCTGTTTCATTTGCAGCTAGAATTAAAAACTTCAATGAATTAGTGGTGTTAAATAAAAATATTCGTTTTGCACTGTTTCGTGATGCACGAGAAGCGGATATAAAAGGTAAGGTGGCACAAATTGAAATTGAAAAGTTAAATAATGCGGAAAATGGTTACTTTTTAGCAATGAGTCGCGGTAATCGTATTAACTTTGAATTAATTTATAAATTGGTCACTGATATACAAAACCGCGAAATTGATTTGGAGCTGGAAACTGCATTACAAGGTATTTTGTATTATTTCCCTAAATATTGGTTAATTAGAAATCTAACTACGACCCTCTAAGTATTTGAGCAGCTTGAAAATAAAAAATGGATAGCCCTATAAACTGTTGAGCTATTTTATCTTAAAATGCGCACTGGCAAAATAAATTTTGTGCTCCTGTGCGACGATTTATAACATTACCCAATTTCAAATTATTCGCCTAAAAAACCTTTTAAAGTATGCTGTTGAATTTGCTGATATAAAAATTGTCTGTAATATAACATTGCACTCATACCATTTGCGGATACGTCAAAGATTTTCCAATTATCGCCATTGTTATAAAGCCGAAATGAAATCAAAATCAACTTATCTTGTTCTTTATAGACTTGCACTTTCACCATCACTTCACTGCTTTTTGGATTCACCAAAGGCTCTTGAAGTACAAAATGATATTGCTCACTGCCATTGCCTAAATTCTTGACCAATGCAGTGAGAAATAAAGCTTGCACATAACGACTTAAACGCATCATTTGACTCGGTGTCACCTGTTGCCGATAACGCCCAATGACCCAATTAGCCATGTGATTAAAATCAAAATAAGGCAAAATTTCTTGCTCTAATCGTTGTAATAACAAAGTTTTATCTGTGTTTGGCGTAACTTGTTGATGCAAGGTTAATAGATTCTGTAAACCATGCTGCAAAACTTGACGTGGCTCGACGATAGGATTGGTTTGTGGAATATTTGGTTGCGCTGATGCGGTTAGATGATACCCCAATAAACATAAAATAATCCCTAAATTTCTTATCCACATCATATTGATACTCTCAACGATTAAAATTGTTTTATAGCAGGCTTGCTGAATATTTTTATAGTCAAACAGCAAAATAACTCTTTTTATTATTTTAATATTAGCAGAATTTCACCGCAAAAATCCAACGTTTAGCAGCAAGATTATTTTTTCATTTTCCAACAAATGCCTGTAAAAAACTGCAAATATTTAATGCTTAAAATACGGGCAAATAGATTATCAAACAACTGTAAAAAACCTTATTCGTGCATATTAATTTATGATAGATTGATTTTTAAAGTCAATATCGCATCTTAAGCTAAAACTCAGTAAAATAGTTTGATTAAGTGCTAATTGATAACTATTCATTAGGAAAGGAATTTTATATGTCAGATGATTTAAGTGAAGACGCACTCAAATATCATCGTTTCCCCACACCCGGTAAATTGGCAATTCAGGCAACCAAACCCCTTGCCAACCAACGTGATTTAGCCTTAGCCTACTCACCGGGTGTCGCAGCAGCTTGTCGTGAAATCGCGCGTGATCCTAAGGAAGCTGTTAATCTTACCGCACGCGGAAACCTTGTCGGCGTTATCACTAATGGTACAGCGGTACTTGGCTTAGGTGCGATTGGGCCATTAGCGTCTAAACCCGTGATGGAAGGAAAAGCGGTTTTATTTAAAAAATTTGCAGGAATTGACGTTTTTGATATTGAAATCAATGAAACTGACCCCGAAAAATTGGTTGATATTATTGCAGGTTTAGAACCCACATTTGGCGCAATTAATTTAGAAGATATTAAATCCCCTGAATGTTTTCACGTTGAATCCATGTTAAAAGAGCGGATGAATATTCCCGTATTCCATGACGATCAACATGGTACGGCAATTTGTGTGGCGGCGGCGGTGATGAACGCACTACGCTTAATGGAAAAAAAACCTGATGAAGTAAAACTGGTGACTTCAGGTGCAGGTGCTGCTGCATTAGCTTGTTTAAACTTATTGGTTTCACTGGGTATTCCCAAACACAATATTATTGTCACAGACAAAGCAGGCGTATTATACAAAGGTCGTACCGAACACTATGACCCATATAAAGCCCCTTATGCCGTTGAAACAGAAGCACGTACTTTAGATGAAGTGATAGAAGGCGCGGATATTTTCTTAGGTCTTTCTGTCGGCGGTATTTTGACTGCTGCAATGGTTGATAAGATGTCTGAAAAACCGCTGATTCTGGCGTTGGCAAATCCGACACCTGAAATCATGCCAGAGGAAGCCCGTAAAGTTCGCCCAGAAGCGATTATTGCCACGGGTCGTTCCGATTATCCAAATCAGGTAAATAACGTTTTATGCTTTCCATTCATTTTCCGAGGCGCATTGGATGCGGGTGCAACTCAAATTAATACAGAAATGAAGATGGCATGTGTTAAAGCGATTACGGATTTAGTCACCACCACTGAAACTAATATTGCAGCGGCGGATGCGTCTGATGTATTGGATAAAGCTTATGGCAATCAAGATTTAGTATTTGGGCAAGATTACATTATTCCAAAACCATTTGACCCGCGTTTAATTACGATTATTCCACCCGCAGTTGCAAAAGCCGCGATGGAATCAGGGATTGCGACGCATCCGATTAAAGACTTTTCTAAATACGAAGAAAAACTTGCACAATACATGTATCAATCCGCTAATGTGATGAAAAGTGTATTTTCTCGCGCCAAACAAGAACCAAAACGGATTATTTACTGCGAAGGTGAAGATAAACGGATTTTACGCGCTATTCAGGTATTGATTGATGAACAATGTGTTAAGCCAATTGTCATTGGTCGTCATAAAGTGATTAGTCAAGAAATTAAACGCTTAAGATTAAAAATGCGCCCTGATGTGGATTTTGAATTGATTGATCCGCAAACTTATCAACATCGTGCTGAATTGGCAGAAGAATATCATGAAATTATGGGACGGCGTGGGGTGTGGCCTGCGGAAGCTGAAGTCATTGTACGGACGAATACCACGGTTTTAGCCTCATTATTGGTTCGACGTGGTGAGGCAGATGCGCTGATTGCAGGGCCTGTGAATATTTTGCAACGCCATTTACGTCATATTAAAGATGTGATTGGTTTACGCGCTGAGGCTTCTTGTGTGGCAGCGATGCACTTATTGATTTTAGATCAAGGGACTTACTGCATTGCAGATACTTCTGTCAATTATGATCCTGATGCAAGTCAACTCGCGGAAATCACTATTATGGCAGCGCGTGAAATGCGTCGATTTGGGATTGAGCCAAAAGTTGCACTGGTTTCTCATTCAAACTTTGGTAGTGCTGATACGCCAAGCTCGATTAAATTACGTGAGGCATTAGAAATTATTCGTGAGGAAATGCCTAATTTAGAATGTGATGGTGAGATGCAAGCAGATTCTGCGGTTATTGAAGAAATTCGCAATCGTTTGTATCCAAAATCATATTTAAAAGGCGAAGCGAACTTATTGATTATGCCAAACTTGGATGCGGCGAATATTACTTATAACACACTGCGTTCTATCGCCAATGGGGTCACAGTTGGGCCTATCTTGTTAGGTATGGATAAACCCGTACATATTTTAAGTCGTACTACCACAACCCGTGGCGTGGTCAACTTAAGTGCGTTGGCGGTTGTCGATGCTCAACAAGCTGAATCTAATCCAGATCAAATATTAGAAGATGAAAGTGTAGAAGCCGTCTAGTTTTTACTTCGATGCTCTGCGTTTTATAACTCATATCGCGTAGAGCAATTGTAAAAGTGCTAACAATGGCTCGGACACTTTACTTCTCCTTTTTCTATACTATTTATTTTCCAATTTTTCTGCTGATTGAGAATATCCCTTAGCTGTTCTATTTCTTTTAACGGCTTTTTTAGTTGCCTTTTTAGCGATT